>JAXDCU010000465.1:0-3243 GCA_034677645.1 Verrucomicrobiia bacterium | reverse complement strand
AAGGATGCTCCCCATGAACCAGATGCATTCCCCGGTAGGGCGAGGCTCCAGCCGAGCCGCTCACAGCCTGTGCAGTATATCGCGGCCCGGCTCCGCGGGAGCGTCGCCCTACCGCAAGGTTCATGGTCCCAATGCGTTCTAAAAAGAGAAACCCACCTGTCAGCAGTCGCTCCCACTTCACTCGTACTCCCTTGCCCCTCACTCCCGCCTCGTCCACTCGACGAAGTTACGCAACATGCGGAGTCCGATTTCCTGGCTTTTCTCAGGGTGAAACTGGGTGCCAACCACGTTCTGGCACCAGACCATTGAGACGAAAGCTCCGCCGTAGTCGGTGCGAGCCGCGACAATCGACTCGTCCGCCGGCTTCGGGAAGAAGCTGTGGACGAAGTAGACGTAACTGCCGGAGCCGACGCCGCTCAGCATTGGGCAATCCGGACGCACAATGTCCAACTGATTCCACCCTATCTGAGGCACCTTCAGCCCAAGCGCGGCATTGAATCGAACAACGTTCCCCTCGAAGATTCCAAAGCCCGGCGCGCTGCTGTTGAACTCCTCGCTTCGGTCGAACAGAGCCTGGTATCCGACGCATATCCCAAGAAACGGCCGACCCGATCGAATAAACCCGCGGCAAGCTTCGGTGAGTTCCTGTCGTGCCAGCGCATTCAGGCAATCGTCAAACGCGCCGACACCCGGCAAGACGACTCCTTGCGCGCCCCGCAAGTCGGCTGGGCGGGTCACCAACCGCACTGTCGCCCCCACGTGACGAAGAGCCTTGTGGACGCTTTGGAGATTGCCGGCGCCGTAGTCAATGAGCGCGATCACGCGGCCACAGTAAAGAACACCCAGCCCAAAGCAACTTCCTGTATGACATTACGCAGGAGCCGACGTGTTTGTTGGGCCAAATCAGGGACCGAGTGGAATCGGTCCCTACCGATGCGGTAGACCTCACCGTCGGTAGGGACGCGTTCCACCGCGTCCCCATCTTATTCCGAGAAATTGGGGACGGAGTGGAATCCGTCCCAACCGTTCCTTGGCAGGCCCTCACCAGAACCAAGCTGCACTGGCAATGAGGATGAAGCGCCAACATAGGGGGGAGTTTGAGTCTCGTCACCTCGACTCCTACGCCGGGAACGTCGCCGGCGAAAGGCGCGCTTGCTCGCCTCACAAGCGTCTGGTTTCGATCCCGCCGACAGAACAGCTCACTCGCCGTTTCGGTTGGTGCCGGTGGTGGGACTCGAACCCACACGGCCGTAGTTGGCCAAGGGATTTTAAGTCCCTTGCGTCTGCCATTCCGCCACACCGGCAACCGTTGATCATCAGATAGTTACGTCAGAGAACAAAGCCTTAACTCGACATTGTGCCACTTTGATGGAGCGGAACGCACTGAAACGCAAAGCGCACAAACCGGACTCGCCAAGAACCCACCGCATCATCGCCGATACTCCTACCAGAAGGCACGCGATAACTGCAAGCGCCCAATCCGTGGCCTCTGGACCTGCAACGGACGATTCTACGCTCGCATGGTGATCGAAGACCCTTGTACCGGCGCCAAGACAACCCGCCGCGTGCCGCTCGAAGACCCGGACACCAAGAAACCGGCGGCGACCGTCGCTGAAGCTGTCCGACTCCTGCAACGCCTCCGCGTGCAGCGCGAAGACCGCACACTGCCGGTGCTCAGACGAACACCACAGTTCTCCGAGGCCGTGGCTGATTACCTCGCATTTCACCAGACGGTCAAGGACGCCAAACGATCAACCACAATCGGCAAGGAACGCTCAGCTCTGACCCGTTGGACTGAACACATGGGCGAGACCCGTGTCGACCGCATTACCCGCGCTCAGGTGAATGCTTTCATTGCCAAGCGGCAGGCTAACGGCGTGTCAGGTCGCACAGTGAACTTGGACGTCATCGCTCTGCGCAACTGCCTGAAGAAGTCAATGGACGACGGCTGGCTCAAGGACCTGCCCACTCGCGGACTGCGACCGCTGAAGTGGACACCTCGAACCCGGGAACTGGTCACACCCGCAGACATCGACCGACTGTGCGGTGCCGCGTCCAAGCCGCAGTTCCACAAAAGCCGGCTCGCTCGCGGCGGCGAAACCGGCCAGCCGCTCAAGAACGCTCAGCAGTTTGCTGACTACATCCGCCTGATGGCTTTCTCAGGCGCGCGGATGCGCGAGGCGTTGCGGCTGAAGTGGACTGATGTCGACTTCGAGCGCAAGCAACTGACCATAGGTGCGACGGCTTGACCAAGAACCGCGAGGCGCGCCGGGTGGACTTCAATCCGGCACTCGAAGCTCACCTAAGCGACATGTTCAAACGGCGCGCTCCTGACTCGGAGTGGGTCTTTCCGAGTCCGCAGCGTGGCGAGGCCGATCTGCCGGCCAAGACCTTCGTCGAGTCGCTGCGCTTGGCTCGAACCGCAACCGACATGTCGCAGTTTGGTTTCCACGACTGCCGGCATCACTTCATCAGCTACGCCGTGATGAGCGGGATCGACTACATGACAATTGCCCGCTGGGTCGGCCACAAAGACGGCGGCGTCCTGATCGGCAAAGTCTATGGTCACCTGAGCAACGAACACGCCCAGGCACAGGCCGCCCGACTCAACTTCTGTCCGACGGTGCTGCCACTGCAGGCGGCTGCTACTGCGTAACCGCACGGATTTCGGTCCACGGATCAAGGCTGTCCACCGGCGCGGTGGCACGCACGCCACATCATGAGCCGCACGCAAGGAATCTATTTTCGTGGGCCGGCTCGCGCCAAGGGCCGGGTAGGGGCCGAGGGACCCCTCCCGCGCTTCGTCAACGTCGGGACTCCGGCCAGAACTGCGGAGTGTTTTCCGACGGCGTCTTGGCTCACCACATGTCCGAAGGGTGCAGGGCATGATACCGGAGCAAAGCACACTTCTCCACTGCGTGCCTTTTGGCGTTCACAGCTCACCGCTACGCGCTCGAAGCCGAGCGCAAGATGGGCGAACTGACGCTGGCTGCGGCCAACGCCGGACAACTGGCGACGAGAGGGCAGAATGTTGGGAGGTCGAGTGGAAAAGGTGTACCCACCGGGAACACCTTTCCCGCCACAACCGATAGCATCGGCTTAACGCGCAAGGAACGGTCCCGTGCTGAGGAGCCTGCGAACATGCCGCGTGCTCGGCCGATGTTGGTGTATCACAAACACGGATTTTGGCGTGGTGAAGCCGAGGTTCAGGAGTCAGGCGGAGCAGCTTTCAACTCTTGACGA
>JAXDCU010000464.1:0-3610 GCA_034677645.1 Verrucomicrobiia bacterium | reverse complement strand
GAGCCCATCCGACACCGCGTTTTGGCCCCGCCAGCGGTTATGGCTTCCCGCCAGGAGTTGTCCCCACTGAACACCAAATCGGGCCTCCCAAGTTCCCGGTGGCTCTTTGCGCGCGCGCTGTCTCCTCTCACCCCGGGGAGTCCGGTCGGTGCACGGGATCGAATTCTTCCCGACCGATGCTGGCTTCACCATTTCCGGCAGGCTGGCCACTCCCAGTTTGTGTAACGAGGCCGAACCGAGTTCGCGGGACGCTACGGCTCGCGCGTTGACCTTCCCCAGCTTCACCGGACAGGATCGCTCCTGCGCGCTTAAGGGTCGGCTACATGGTTCTCGACCGTTTACCATGATGAACACGTTTCAGTTCATTAGAACCACCAGGCTTCACTTGGCGCTTTCCGGATTACACGGATTTCACGGATGGGCGGAGCACAGGGACCGTGGGCCGGAAAAGAACGCCGAATGGAAAAGTCTTCGTAAGGCACCGACGCACATCGCTTTCCACAATCGGGTAGAGCTTCGGACGGAGTTGAATCCTGTTGAGAGCGTCCTGAACGGAGGTGAGAAAACGTCTCCCGAGGTTATCTTGCTGTGCCTCATACCACGCGGCCGCGTTGTTCATCTCAGACTCTGCTTCGGGATGAAAGCAAACCGAATTCATCCCGGCAGGGCGTGCGCTTCTCACCACGAAGCCCACGAAGCTCACAAAGGTCAGAGGACAAAGCGCTTCAGTCCTTGCTTCAGGATTCTGACGTTGAAGTTGATTGATTCCTCCTTGCGGATACGAAACCACAACTGCCCGGGACTTGCCAGTCTGTTCTTGCTCTTCGTGTGCCTCGTGTGCTTCGCGGTGAATTCATCTTCGGCAGCGGGGGATCAGCCCGATTCGCCGCGGGGCGGGAATGACATGCGGGATGGAAGTCAGTGGTTGGAGCCCCGGGTGCTTTCTCCGCGCCCTCCGCGTCCTCTGCGCGATAGGATCGGGCCCGCGGAGGCGCTGAGCGCGCAGAGTATCCGGTGGGGCCTGCGTGATGGCGAGCTATGCGGATGTTTCGCACTGTCCACGGTGACTGAGCATCCGGGCTAGCCCGCATTTCCGCGGTGGTCGCCACTGGGCCGACCAACACGCCGCGCTCGTGACAGCCGGGGGCTTGACTGTGGCGAGAAATGCGGGCTGGCGAGCGGGTCTGCACCGCTGCCGGCACGCCGGGCAAGTGGATGCAGATTCGACCCGCGCCCGGTATTCGGGCAGTTGCCTGAAGTGCTCGACGATCGAGGCAATCTGCTTGACGGACTGGGTGCAGCGGACCGGCACCTTGGCTTCCACCACGGCCAAGGAGGGCTTAGATGCTCAGCTTGCAGGCTCCGACAGGCCTCCGGCGCCAGGGCGCGCACAAACAGCCGCTTGGGTTTGTCGTGCTTGACGTAGTAGTCCCGCCGCCACCGGCCCCACCCGTCGGTCTCTCCGAGTTCCGCCCATCCGTTGACGGTGTAGACGGTCCCTTCGAACTGATCGGGATCGACAAAGGTTTCGACCACTAAGATCGGGTGGCCGTAGTGGGCTTGCCAGTCAGCGCTGAGCCGATCCAGGGTCGAGCGAAGAATCCGGGAGCCCAGATTGGGTGTCGAACAGCCCGGCAGCACCAGGAAGCGGCTATTGTTGGTGATGAGGCCCAGTCGGCGACGCCGCTGTTGGTTGGACCACTTGATCCATTGATAGCGAGCGCGCAGATGGCGGGCGGCGGCACTAAACACCAGAATCGCCAACCACCGGCCTGCGGCATCCGTGGCCACGCAGTAGAGGCGTTCGCCCACCGGTTTGAGGCTGCCCAGGTAGTGATGTTGGTTCAGGAGGCTGTTCAGGCGGGGCAGTTGCCCACGCTGGGCCAGTCTTTGCTACGTCGCTCGCCCCTGCCTCCTCCGCTCGACAAAAAACTTAAGTGGTTTTGGTGCTTTCTGGCGATTTCTGGCGAAAACTGGTGCATGGGAGAGGCAGGAGCGTGGGCAACTGGACAGACCGGGGATCGCGAGCCGCCGGGACACTACGACCCCTGCGCACGCGTACGCCAGTGGCGGTCGTGTTGCTTGGCGTTCAGGACCGCGTACACGACGATGATGTCGCCTTCGATGCGATAGACGATGCGATACGGGAACCGCGGCGGATAGAACCAGCGCACGCCCAGGCGCCGGTGACGGAGTCAGTAGATCAATGGGTTGATTGGCAACTCGCGCAGGGCGTCGCGCACCGTGCGCGTGAACTCTTTGCCAAGCCACTCCTGGCGTCGCTCATACCAGGCTTCCGCTTCCGCGATGTCCGCCTCGACCTCTGGGCGGACGAAAAGCTGCCGACTCATGGACTAAGCCGCTGATTAAGACATGCCTCAAACCGGCTCCAGGGAATGGCCGCGCCGGGATTCCGTTCGTGCTCGGCGAGCCGCGCCTCCAAAATCGCCTTCTCCTCCGCTGACAACTGGCCCTCGTCGAGCCACTCGTCGCCGTCTAGTTCCTTAACTCTCATGACCAGTTCGCGGCGCTCCTCGCGCGTCAGCTTCGGCAGTTCGGCAAGGATTTCAGCTTTGCTCATGGCGGAACCATAACCTCGCCCGCAAATGCTCGCAAGACCAGGAATGCGCGTCGAAACCCCTCACCAACCTTTGCGCTGTCGCTGTGGCGCTGCTCGGCCTAGCCGGCTGCGCCCGATTCAGCGTCACTCAAACCGATGAACTTGCCCGCATGCGGTTCACAACAACCATTGAGCATGGGCTGGCGGTTGCCATGATCGTGTTGTGGGGCTCCCGAGTGCGGAGCATGCGGGCAAGCAGGACAACTTCGAAGTCCTCGCCGCCGATGTGGCAAAGCGCGAACCGACGTATGCGAACGGCACGCCCACGACGATCATCGGCCCACCGACGTCCGGCGCGCGCGTCTTGTCCGAGTTCTGGCGCGATGCGCTCCTCGGCGAGTGGGTCTGCACCGCTGCCGGCACGCCGGGAACGTGGATGCAGACTCGACCGGTGCCGGTCACCGCCGACCCGACCAGCGGCATGATCCCGACCGGCTACCTCATCTGAACGTGACCACCGGCCACATCAAGCGCCACGCCGGCGGGTACGTGTGGGAGATTCCGGAGGCGTAGGGCGCTCCGGCTAAGGTCGGCTTCGACGGTGCGCCGGGCCGGTGCTGCTCGGGCGGCAGTCACCTGCGGCTACCAGCCCGTCAGGCGACCAGGCTACGCGATGCCTGGCGCACGGCGCCTGGGAGGCTAGAGCACACCTTCCAGGGCAGCAATTCTGACTCGTTCGTTTTGAATCTACCCTTCCGTTCCGGTATAGTCCCACAAGATTACAGGACGGCCACGGCGGTGGCCCGGAGGCGCACTTGCAGAGCCAAACCTCAGAGCGGAACGAAGTCACGAAGTTCTACGCGTGGCTTGGGACGTTGCTGCTCCTCCTAATCATTCCCGTTAAGGCGGCACGATGGTTGGGGTTGAACGGCAGCGGCACTTTCCTGGTTGGCATCGCGCCCAGTTTGCTCGGCCCGGCGGGATTCTTGTTCCTGTTGCTCTCCCGCAAAGGTAGCTTGACAAGGCGATCCCTGCTCCAGACCACTTTGG
>JAXDCU010000463.1:0-7079 GCA_034677645.1 Verrucomicrobiia bacterium | reverse complement strand
GGGCTAACCAGAAGCCTGTAGAATCGACCGATCTTTTCCTTGAGTTGGACCGTGAGCCGGTTCCGGTCATCTCGGAAAACGTCTTTCCTGCCGACGTCAAAGGCGGCGCCTTCGAGGTGCGGGACGGAAGGATTGGCGTTGACAAGCTTGACAGGCGCCTTGCCTCGCCGGCACTCGGCCACGCTATCGTCGGCGTACATGATCAGGATTCCGCTCCCGGGAAGGACCTGGTCGAATCCGATTGGTTGCCTGTTCTCGATCAAGTAGTAACGATCTCTGGCAACGGGGATTCTTACCGCAAGGGTCTCGGCGGAGCCGTCCGCGAGTGGTCCAAGCACAACTTCCGCTGTCTCTCCAGGTTGTATCACCCTGACTTTGGAACGATCGAGCCAGTTTAAGCGCAGCTTGGTCCAGGCTGAAATCCCAGGCGGCGCCGACATGCGTTTGTAGTAATGGCAAGACATCGGGTCCCAGAAACCCATGTTGATCATGGCATCCACGGCCGTCTCGCGAATCGGTCCGGGCTTGGCCTGGAGGTCGTGGTCATAGAGGCAAGGGACCATTCTCTTGCCGTTTTGAACGCCTCCGAGGATGTGCGCGACGTCATGGAAGAGTGTGCCCAGATGAGCTTGAAAGCAGAAAATGGCTACACCGCCTTTGACCACTTGACCGCCTTTGGTCCGCAAAGAGCCTTCCGCCGTCCAGCCCAGCATGCCCGGGTATCCGCACAGGCCTATCATGCCGTAATCCCGCAACGTTGCGCCGAGGAAAATGACAACGAACGAGTAGCGCGAAAAGTCCACGTCGCGACCAGCCAAATCCAGTGAGTCGTCGATCAGGTCCCGCACTTTCGACCTGTCGACCTCCAGGTTCCGCGGCGAGATTCGGTACCGGTCCACTGGGCGTGGGAGAGTGTACCATTTTTGCGTCACGTCGACTTCGAGAGAAACCTGGTCGTAGGACATCTCTCGAACGTACGCGTTGAGTTGACGAGAGAATCGTCTGTCGACCATATCCCGGTTCACGGAATGCTGGACATCGGGGAACTCGACAAGGACAACGATTCCCTTCTGGACGACCTCGCCAACTGCCGGCGGCGTGAAACATAGAAGACCTAACAGGGACAGGAACACGGGGGCCAACAACTGAGAAGTTCTCATGAGCATCTTGGCGTTTTTGAGGTCTGCTGTCGGTCGATCAAGTCACGCCTCTCGGTGTCCAGCGTTCGCAGCGGCTTGTTTATCGCGGTGTGCCAGTGACCGACTTGGTCGCTTCAGCTATCACCCTGGCCCAGTCCGACGCAGTCGCTCTTGCCCCGTGCATCTCCTCGTAGACGCGGGTGAACTCGCCGGCGTCGAGCCAGATGCCGCCGCACTTCGGGCACTGGTCAATCACCACGTTCTTCTGGTCAGAAAACCACTTGCGGTCGAGCACCTGATCGGGGCAGCGCGGGCACATCCGTGCCTCGTCGAGCTTCGCGGGGTTGACTGGCGCCTGCCAGATGGTGTGGAGCGTGTTGGCGACCTGTGGGCTGACGCGCTCCAGTTCTGACGCATCGAACCAGATACCGCCGCAGCCACCGTAGCAGACGTCCAATGTCATGTCGCCGGCGCTCTTTTCGTGGAGGAGATTCTTGCATGCCGGACACTTCATACACGGCCAGGGACTTTCGGTTGCTTTGTATTATATTCCACCCTCGGTTCTAGGTCCAGACTTCAGTCACGGTTACGGGCGAGTTTCAGTCGCCCAAATGATGCTGGGGCATGGTTTGCGGATTGTCTCAGGGTCCGTGCAAAAATTACTTCCGATTTTGGCGGGAGCGCCACCGGGCCAGATGCGAGGACCGAGGGAGGGAGTGTATCCGCAGCGATACTCGACCGACCGAGGAACGAAGCAGATGGCCCGGTGCCGCCCCGCCTCGCAGGGCTGGGGGTCTTTGGCTCGCTGGTCCCGCCTCGCGGGTTTCTCGCTCCTTACAGACCGCTGCGGGTATGCTCGTCGCTCGCCTGCCTGCTGGCAGGCAGGCGCCTCGCCAGCGAGCCAAAGGCCCTCGAGCAAAATCGGAATTAGTTTTTGCACAGACCCTAAGAGGCGACTTGGCTTTCGCCGGGCCGTGACATAATGTTTTCGCTAACTCGCTTTTCGCCGTACCGGCCGTGCTAACACGTTGCGGACCAACGACGTGGGATTGAGGCTATTTCCGAATTGGCGGAAACGCTTTTCTTTACTTACTATCCTTCCTTTTGCGTCTGATTAAGATGAGTGAGAAACTTAAGACCGGACGACGCCGGCGCAAGGTGGCGTTGCCGCCGGTTGAGATTCGCGAAATGAGGTTGGACGATTTGCCCGCTGTTTTTGCTCTTGGCCAGAAGCTCTTCACAGCCGAAGACATGCCGACCCTTTACCGGTCATGGGACGACGATGAAGTGATGCAGCTTTTCAGCGCCGACCAGGAAACGTGTCTTGTTGCGGTGGCCGACGAGCGCGTGGTCGGGTTCGCGCTAGGCAGCGTCATGGAAAAGCCACACAACGCGTGGCGTTATGGGTGGCTGGAGTGGCTGGGGGTGGATACGGGGTTCAAGAGAAGTGGTGTCGCGACGCGCCTGCTCAACCAGTTAACGAGCCTCTTCATCAAGCGCGAGGCTCGGATCATGTTGGTCGACACGTTCGCTGACAACCAAGGTGCCCTCTCTTTCTTCCGCAAGAACGATTTTGGCCACGAACTGCAGCACATCTATCTGTCGCGGAACCTTGACGATCATCCCGAAGCCATTGAGCGCCGCGAGGCCCAGTGGGAAGACGAATAGAAAGCGATTTGGAGCAGGCCGCGCAATAATGCTCGGACTAGCCGTGTATCAAAAGTTCGATGTTCTCAGGTAGGTGTCTCGCCACTTCCGTCACAACGTTGCCCTTGAGCAGTTGCACGAGTCGATGCCGCTGCGGAGCGCCCAGCAAAAGAATGTCGGCTCCAAATGTGGCGGCCAGATCGAGGATCGTGGTGGCGGGATTATCGCTGACCGCATAGACAGGGACGACAGGGACCTTGTGTTGTCCACCCAGTTGAATGGCCGATGTCATGATTTCCACCGCGCGCGGATCGTCCTGCCAGCGAGCCGGACTCGATCCAGACGGGATTCCCCGTATCGCCACAGCGAGCTCTTTCACATATAAGACATATAGCGCTCCCTGCCGCAGCCGCGCTTCCTCGAAGGCAAAGCGAAGCGTTGGAGTAAGCCCTCGGACCGCCACCATTATCGTTTGCTCGCCGGAAACGTGAAGGTCAACCGGTGGCGCGGCTTCTGGGGCGACACGAGCGGCAATTTCCTTGCTCACGGTAACAGTGCGCAGGCCAGCACGGCGTTGAACATGAGCACGCATGGCGAGCCCAACGCCAAGAACACAAACAGCGAAAAAAAGCGCGTCATGGTTCAATCTGGCGATTGTCAGCTCCACGGCTAGCAAGAGCGCGAATGTCAGTCCCATGATGACGCGTTCATAGACCGCCATGGAGAGCCGTCGATTGAAAGTGCACGAGCCAAGGTTGACGGTGATGGCGCCGACGACGCCAATTGCGTAAAGCCTCGCGAGCGATTCCATGCTCGCCCTGGTCGCCACGACCGTCACGACCGGCAACAGGGCGGCAAGCACCAAAGGCCACCATGGCACTCCGAAGCTATTGAGGCGCGTGAATGAGCGCGGCATCTCGCCGTCGCGTCCGAGCAGATAGACCAAGCCAATCAGCGCGGAGATTGCCGTGTTCACGGCGCTCAGCAGCAGCAAGCCCACAACCACGCCCACGATCACCCCGACGATGTGACCGGCAGTGGGGCTGCCGAGCGTGAGAGTTCCGTACTGTTCTCCCAGGAAACGCATCATGTAGTCGCGCTGTAGTTCAGGGTCAGGTGCGTTTGATGCAGGCAACGAGAGCATGGCCCAGCCCAGCAGCACGGTTCCGAGAACGACCTCCGCCGCGACCGGCAGGATCGCCTTGCGGGCAGTCTGCCCGATCTGAGGTTTCTCCATCGTGCTTCCCGCGTCCAACTTCATCACGCCCGTCAGATTAGCCACGGCCTCGACACCGCTGAGCGCCAGTATCACCGCCACGAAGTCTTTCCAATTCTCGGAAAAACTCGGAGGGGGCGGCGTGAGCCTGCTGAATCCGAGGTGCGGGATGCTCAGAGCCACTATCAACACAACCACGAACACCATCGGGAACGCCAGTGACACGGCAATGCTGCCAGAATGCTTTGGGCCGAATCCGTTGATTACACCTATCAGCAATATGCAAAGCACGGTACACAAGGCGACGTGCCGTGTGGGAACACCCAGGTAATACATGGCGCTGTTGCAGCTTAGGGCAGCGGTGACGGTGAAGTTAGCCACCAGCATCAACGCCCCAACAACAGCCAGCAGGCGGCTCTGATCGCGGGCAGCCGAATACACACCGCCGCCGTCTGGGAAATGCTTGCAGACGATGACGTAGTTGTAGCCAACCAGCGCGGTCAAAGCGCACACGGCCAGAATGATGGGCAAAGAAGCATAGCCCGCGTAGAAGAACGCCAAACCAATGACGTAGGCCTTGCTGGTACCCCAGTCGCCGTAGAGCAGGCCGGCGGCCCGGCGCCAATCTAGGTTTCGCGGACGGTGGATGCCGTGGTCATCCATGACGCTTTTGAAAATTCGAGATTTGGCCAGCCGTGTGCGCCAGCCATGGCGTTGTCGTTCTCACGATCATCGGTGCAATCAGTGTCGAAAGAATACCCACCAGACCAATAGCAGCATAGGTCCCATGAAAGGCAACGCGTAGCCAAACACGTAGCCCATGAACGTTGGAACATGCGCTCGCGCCTCCTCCGCCATGGCCTTGACCATGAAGTTAGGGCCGTTACCGATGTAAGTTGCCGCGCCAAAAAACACAGAACCAACGCTCACCGCAACAACGGATTCGCTCCAGTGCGGATGACTTACCAAGCATGCAACACGGATCATATCAGCGGGAATGTGGCTCGCGGCCCCTGCGCTAAACGACTGCTGCAAAAGTCCCGCGGCAGCCTGCGCCACTTCGCCTTGTCCGCTCCCGGCCAGAGCCACTCCAGCTCCCGTCTGGAGCAGTTCCCTGACCTGTCCGACCATTTCAGGAGTCACGTATGTGCCCGCCACCGCGCTGAGGAAGGTCAGATACGTTGGAGCGTTGTCAAGCATGCTCGAAAGGATGCCCGCGAGCCAAAAGACCCGCGCCGGGCTCGGATCGCCGAACCGGGCGGCGTTGAGATGCAGCCAGTCCAAGGCTGGCATCATTGTGGCGAATATGCCAACAAAGAGGATCGCCACCTCGCGCAACGGGTTAAAGTTGAAGTGATTCGCGTCGTGAACGGACCGTGGCGTGACAAACCAGGAAACAAATGCCGCCGAAACCATTATTGCCTCCCGCAAGAACGGGGGGTTCTTAATGAAAACCGCCCCCAGCACGACCGCGAGCAAGAAGATGTTTCTGAGTCCATCGAAACGCCATTGGTCAGGCGGCTCGGCCAAGCGTTCCCGAACGCTCGCTGGGGCGCGCATGTAATTGCGCCTGTCCAACACATAGAAGACGATGAGCAGGAATCCGACGGCCAGCGCCCACATGGGCCAGCAACGGCTTGTCACCCACCAAAACGGCACACCCTTCAAATAGCCGAGAAACAATGGCGGATCGCCGACCGGCGTCAGACATCCGCCCACATTCGACACCAGGAAAATGAAAAACACCACGTGATGCGCCGTCAGTCTGTACTTGTTCATCCGCAGCCACGGGCGAATCAACAGCATCGATGCACCAGTCGTTCCGAGCAGATTCGCGACAATCGAGCCGATGAAAAGGAACACTACGTTTGCCCGCGGCGTCGCTTCGCCCTTGACGTTCACGTGTATCCCGCCAGCCACAACAAAAAGAGAACCGATCAAAGCGATGAAACTCACGTATTCGCGCCCCACTTGCAGCGCGCGCCCGGCCGCCTCCAGACTGATCAAGTAATACCCAACCGTTATCGCGCCCAACCCAATCGCCACCTTTGGATAGTGCTTGTGCCACCAGTCAGGCGCCAACAGCGGAGCCAGGGCGATTGCCACCAATAGCAATCCAAAAGGCGCCACCGTCCATGGACTCGGTTCGATAACCGTCTCGGTGTGCATGAGCGAATGGACTCGAGAACGAACTTGGCCGTATTTACAGCCCAGTTACCCGCTCGCTCAACACTTGCTCGAAACCCTCTTTGTCAGTCCAGTCCAACGCGACGCGCATGGACTTGCCCGACTCATCAGGCACAGTAAAACCCTGGTCGTTCACGCTAATGCCCATTTCTTCAATCCGAAGCCGGCTCTCGCTGAAAGCCAGATACACCGCGACTGTATCGAACAACGTTGAGGACTTGGTTTCGAAGGGGAAGGTCTGACCTTGGCGTGCCTGCGCCTTGCTCCAGAGCCTGTAATTCTCGATGATCGCCGATGCCACCGGGTGGGTGGACCGCGAAACTCGATTGTAGCGGTCGCCTGTCAAATGCACTAGACCGCATGTGTCCAACGGCGTAATCACAATCGGCCAGTCAGCGCTCAAAGCCGCCTGGCATGCAGCCACGTCCTGCTTCACGTTGTATTCAGCGGAGGGTTCTTTGCTCCCGCCGTAACCGCGCTTGACGCTGCCGTGCATCCCTACGAAACGCGCCTGTCCGGCTATGCGAGGCTCGATTGCCAGCGCTGCCTTGATGTTCGGGAGTGGCCCTAATGCGATCACCGTCACGACCCGGTCGGAAGCCATGATGGTGTCAATGAGCGCTCTCACTCCGTCGGGATACACCTTCCCTTGGTAGCGGTTTAGATCGTAGTCCGCGACCCATGCGGCTTGAGGCCCTTCTCCGTGCACGTTCACGTCCAGCCCAATGCCCACTGGAACATCAGACCTGCCCGCGACAGCGAGGAACTTCGCCAAGAGCTTGGCCCTGTAAAGACACTTGCCATGGTCGCCAACGGCTAGCTTCAAATCCAGCTCCGGAGACCGTAACAAGAATCCCAACGCCCATGTGTCGTCGATGTCGTCCCCGATG
>JAXDCU010000462.1:0-4560 GCA_034677645.1 Verrucomicrobiia bacterium | reverse complement strand
GGAGGTTGAGTAATTGCGCCTGGCGAAATCCCTCAGAACGGGTAGCGCCTGATTGGTGGAAAGCACGTTGGGATTTGACTAGAGCAGCGGCATCCATAAGTCGTGTCAGGCATGTGCACCGCGCCGTGTTAGGTCGGCACTCGACGGAATGAGGACATTGCGATTGGCTGGTGGATTGCGCGGTGTCCAGCTATTTCCAGATTAGCGGCTTGCACCAGGGCGCGGGGGACCCGATTTCGCGGTTATCTCCAGCTTTGCGGCTCTTGTCGGTCGTAATTGCCGTCTTGACCGCCTGCAACAAGATTGGCCCGTCGCCGCGCTGTTCAGCGGGCAGTTCGACGCTCAACCTGTTGACCAGCATTGCGGCGGCATAGGTTGCCGGGCCTGTGATGCCCGCCACAACCAACCAGACATTACCGGCGCTGCGCCGCTGGGCCACTATCACGCCGTAAGCGTCCCACTTTCTGACTCCCAGCGGCACCGCCAGCACCTGATCACCCATTATGAAAGCCGATGCCTTGCCGCGGCGGATGAGGCCGCGCCAACCGGGCTCTTTGAACTGGAAACCTTTCTTGGCGGTGGATTCCAGATCGCCCGTGGTGCAAGTGAAGCCGCTGCGAAAACCGCGAGAGACTCTGGCTGGCCAGTGAAACGCGAAGGGGACCTTTGCCAACAGGCCGTTCTCAAGCGCGGGCGCTTTGAACGGCGGCACATCGAACATGCGCGCCAGCATCACTTCACTCGCGAGACATGCCCTGGGCGATCCGATCGCCACCAGCGAACGGCTGTCGTCGTCCAGAATATCGTACCAGTCTCTCTCGCGCGCCGTACGCTCGTCCATTTGCGATTCGAGCAGCACATCCTCGATATCGTAATCCATGTGTAGGTCGAACTGGCACGCCTGCCCGATCAGCCGGGCCAGCGAACGCGCGTCCCAGCGGCTGATGTCATTCCGATGCGCGGCCCGGCGAGGCTTCGATCCTAGAAAGAACGCCACCTTCCGTTTCTCCACGAGGCACTCAAGTATGCCCCGCTTTTCGAAGATCGGTTTGTCCTGCAGGCTTTCCCCCTTCGGCGCGAAGTAGACGTCCAGCGCCGTCAGCATGTCGACGCTGAAATTGATCGTCTCCGGTTCATTGGCAATCTTGATCAGGGTGCGGCGGTCGATGCGGGCTTTGCTGCCAACGGCGACATTGGCGTTGTTGATCAATGTCATCAGGCGGTTCGGGTTGCCGACGGCTTCCATTTCTTTCTGGATCAGGCTGGTGAGACGAAGAACGCGTTTCATGGTTCATGGCTGGGCATTTGACATCAGCAGCCATGTATTTGGCATTTTGTGTCGGGTAATCAAGATAATAGTCGAGCAATGGATGCAATTGCCCCATGGTTTCGTTTTGTTAATGTGAACGTCGATTGGAAAAGTACCGGTGCCATGAAACGAACCGAAGCAGAAGACAGAGCGGATCGCACAAGCAACGCGGCATGCGGCGTGCCGCAGCGCTTCCTTGCTCGGCATCGATCGGGCACCGCCTTTACACCCGCGCCTACTATGTCCACACCCCACAAAAACCACAACGCCAGTCCAACGATCCCGCAAACTAATCAAGACAACGAAGTGGCGGTCGCCCACGTCGATGCGGCTCCGCAGCGTTCCACGAGGCCGCCTCCGAGGACTTCGAAGTCTGTAGAAGCTCCCCCCGAAAAGGCGCCAAGCCCTGGCGGCAAGCGCATCGAGGCGAGCATGCGGAAGACTCCGTCACCGGCTGACAAGGAGAATGCCTCGTGGCCCACGCCGGCGCATCCAACGCGCGATCTTGTCCACCTAGCTGGTGATTTCGACGCGGCTGCCGGCCGCGTTCTCCTCGTCAATGAACGGGAAATCCAACTGCACAAAACCGAGTTCTTAGTACTCTTGGTCTTGTTTTGCCACAGTCTGAAACTCGCTTCCATTGAAGTGCCACTCAACGTCAGCGCGGCTCCGTACCTGTCGGCCAAGTGCATCCTCGACGGTATTGACGACTATCTGAGAAGTGTTCTTGGCGAAAACGGCGTCACAAACACAACCGCCGCTGAGATCATCCGCGCGATCAGCGACATCCGCAAGAAACTGATCAAAGCCAGACTGAATCCTAACCTGATCGATTCCGGCAACAACCACCGCGGCTACCGGCTCGGAACAGCGGCCGAGCACGTTTGCCTGACCTACATCGACCCTCAAACCGGAAAAGTAACCAAGCTGTGTGGGAAATAACCGCGGCTACCGAACTTCACGCTTCCAGATGGCGCGGCCGCTCCGCGGCCCCGATCCGGATGCCTGCCTCGTGCGGTAGCGGCACCAGGGAAGGAGCGTCAGGATCGTGTTGCCCGAATCGACGCCGCGCCTCTTCCGGGTCGCTCACCGCGTAGCAATAAGGGCAGCCGCGCACACAAGTGCCATACACACCAATGTCGCGGCTGACCACACAGCCGCAGGCCTGACGTTGGCCCGGGTCTTTCCTGGCGGGCACCCGCACACCGAGAACCCGTCCAAGCCACGCATCGTCGATACAGCGCCCGGGTGCGATCCCCACGCGCCGCCAATCGAGGGTTTCGGCGCAGCTCACAAGATCGAGGCCGCGCTCGCGAGCCACCGACGCGAGCCTGCCGAGCATGGACTCCATCTCATCGACCGGAACATCTTCCTTGGGCCGGATGAAAACGCCGTGAGCTTCCAGCGCCTTTAGCGATCGCAGATTGCGGCGGTAGAAGCTCAGGCCGCTGATGATCACACGACGCGTGCTCCGCCACAACTCATCCGCCAAAAACGCGAACTGTCTCGCGTGAAAAGCGCCATCGGTCACGTTCGAGAACACAATCGGATCGTAACGCCAAACAACTCGATCGTGGCCGATCCGCTCCGCCAGCCTTCGGAACATTTGCACCGCCACGGGCACCGGGAGGTTGCCGGGGCCGAGCGGCGCGGGATAGTCCACCACGGTCACAAGAAACACATAGCGATAACCGCGCCGATCAAGATCGGACAGCGAAGCCAGCATCGGACGGGCGTCGCGCGTCCAGAAAACGATCGCCTCGACATCGGACGGCAATAGTGACACGCGCGCTACTAGCCTGGGATTGAAAGGATTGGGGACCAGACAGAAACCGGCATGCAGGCGATTCATCAGCCAACGCGAATAGTATGCTGGCAGGTCAGTGCGCCGACTTGCACTGATTATCATTGGCAACTTGCGCGCCCTTGTCCGCTATCGTCAGCGGCGGGAGATAGCAGCGCCAAAACGCGGTCGCGCCGATCGCACGCTTGAATCGACATCCGCGCGCACGAACACGCCGCGCCCGCGTCCCGCCAAATCCCCGCGTCTTCGAACACGGCGACTTCGCTGGCTCTGGCCCAATCGCCGCGACCGAAGAACAGACCATACAACTGTGAGGCGGCGGGGATTTTCATGCGCGGCCGGAGGGCGAAGGCCGCGTTGCGAGCGGCCTCGTTGTGGATCGCCTTAAGCGCTCGCATTTGTGGTTTTGGACGCCGGCTGGGCACTGGCTCGGTCTCAAACTGCCGTTCCTCGCGCCCGCTCAGCGCCAAACCGGCCTCAACCAGCACAAGGGGCGATTCGACCCGACTCACACACGCGCTTAGCGTCGCCTCGTAACTCGCGGTCGGCGAGAAAGCGCGTCTGACACGTTCGACTCCCGCGAACGTCAAGCCTCCCGACATCCGCGCTTCCGCGGCAACCAATGGCCGAAAGAGCGGATCATAGAAACCGAGTTCAGCGGCGATGATGTCCATCAGCCGCTCGATCGCGGAACGATCATGCCGCGAGCGATGCACCGGAGTCTCCGCTGTGGGCGGAAGGGTCATCAGATGCGCGATTTCATGCCACCTGCTGAAGAACCGCCTGTGGGCCTTAGGACCGCGGCAGTCGACAACCGCCACGTGCCTTGGGGATTCATCCGACCCACCACGCAGCCTTATCAAGGCCGCGAATGTGAGGTCGTCGAACTGATCTGGCAAATAGGCAAAAACGGGTTCGCCCGCCGCCGCGTAGCGCCGTACTAACTCGCCCAGTCCAGCGCCACTCCACACTTCCTCGATCGTGAGCCGCAGACGCTCGCACACAAGCCGTTCGACATCTTCGATCGAACGACCATCAGGCCCTGACCGGACGCATTCCTCAAGACAGGCACGGCAGTGCGAGACCACGCCCGATACGGCGCCTGCCGCGGTCGGCACGCCCAATCGAGCGCCGAGCTCGACAACTTCCCGGCTCCGGTCCAGCGTCCTCATCCCAGATATTCCTTCACGGACTCGTAGAACCGCTTCCAGTCCACATGTTCGAGGTCTGCCTTTCTGGAACTGCTCCGATACGCCACGATCTGCCGTTGCATTTCGAGCAATGTCAAGGCCTGAGCGAACTCCAGACGTTGCGCCCGCGCGAACGCGGCCAGTGAACCGGGAATCTGAACATGCTCCGCGCCGCGGCGGACCCGTCCGCCCATCATTAGAAAAACCAACGACACCCCCAGATCCGTTTCCAGCGCCAGAAGCGTGTGGGCGCCAAC
>JAXDCU010000461.1:0-7867 GCA_034677645.1 Verrucomicrobiia bacterium | reverse complement strand
TGATGTCTGTCAAGATATGCCTTAACGCACCGCCGAAACAGGTCTTCGCCAAGTTGCGACCGGAGCATATGCAAAACCCAGCCGCCCTTTTGGTATGTTAAATGGCTGAACTGTTCTTCGGGGGACTTGAAACCGCGGTGCGCGATCGGCCGCGTATCGTCTGAATTGGCGAAAACGGTCTCCGCATCCGTAAAGAGCGCGTAGAGGAAAGCGTCTTGTCCGTTTCGGTGCCCTTCGTAGAGATTCTCGTAGTAGGTCGCGAATCCTTCGTTCAGCCAAACGTGCGACCAGTCTTTGCACGTGACCAAGTCCCCGAACCACTGATGCGCCAACTCATGCGCCACCAGACCGTGACTGGTTCGCAGATTCTCCGTCTCGGCCGGATGCAACGTGTCGTGCGTCAGAACAGTCAGCGAGGTGTTCTCCATGCCCCCAGCTACAAAATCCATGACGCACACCTGCGCATATCGCGCCCAGGGATACAGCACGCCGGTCTCACGCTCGAAAAACTGCATCATGTCTTTTGTCCCGTCGAACGATCGTCTCGCGTCGGCAAACAGAGACGGAGGCGTATAAAACGCGAGCTCGATGTTCCGGTAGCTTTCCTGCATCCGTTCCAACCTCCCGGCAACAAGCACAATCAGATAGTTGGCGTGTGGTTGGTCCTGCAGATGCCGAAACGCAACCAGACCCGTCTTAGAGTCCCGGTCCCGCGATACCAGCCGGCCATTCGAAAGAACCGTCATACCGTCAGGAACCCTGCAGATCACCTCTGACGTGGATTTCTCGATGGGCGAGTCAAAACAAGGATACCAATACCTGCCCCACTCCGACTCTCCCTGGGTAAATAGGTGGGCATCGTCAGTCGGATAGCCCAGTTCGGGTGTTCGAAAATACAATCCGTGAACAGGTTCAGCCTCGTATCGGATCGTCACCTCCTCCGCCCTATCTCCTGGCACGGGTTTCTCGAACGTCAGGATCAAATCCTTGCCCGTGTTCTGCCAATGCCGAATCGGCTCACTACCAGTCACCGCGCGAATGTCCAGGTCCACGGCGTTCAGCCGTAACTCGCTTAACGAAGGTACGAGCGGTTTAAATCTGATCTGGACCTCGCCAGCGATCCGCCGCTGTCTGAAGTCTGGTGTGACATCGATTCGCAGATGGAGGATGTCAGCCTCGCGATCCGGCGCATATTGAGTGCCGGAGCTGGCTTCAGTCTGCGCACCGAGCGCGCAAGATGCGCCCGGTTCCCCCAGCCAAAACACGCATTGGATCAAACACAGACCCACACTGATTGTGAGGATGCGACAACCTGGCGCCGATTCCTTGGCTCTCGGGAGGCGGTTCATATGCCGCTGACTTCAATCTGGCATCGCGGTTCTTGCGTAACTCAGCGGCACCACAAGTACCGCGCAGTCAGCTTTGCGGACTATTCTCTCCGCGGTGCTGCCAAAGAGCGTCTTGCCCAACCGGCTTTGCCCTTGCCGGCCGAGGATGATGACATCGATTTGTTCTGTTCTGGCGAATTCAAGGATGGTTGCCGCGTCCGGTCCTATCCGGAAATGGACTTTCAAGTCAACGCCCTTGGGCGTTCGCGAAAGATAAGCAGCGGCGACTTTAGCGTCGATTGCCTTCTTTGCCTCGGTGTTCACGTTGTCCACCTCGGCTATGTACGACCTCCAGAACTGAGCGTCCGGCTCGTGAATGACGTGCAGCAGGTTCAGGGTCGATCCAGGACGTCGGATTGCCGCATCGAGAGCAAACTCGAAAGCGGCATCGGCACTCTCGGAAAAGTCTGTGCAGAACAGGATGCGTTTGAGACGCGACTCTGGAAGCGCGGCAAGGTTCATGTTTCCTCCGCTTTAGTTGATCAGGCTTGGCAGGAAAGTAGCGAGTTGGGGCACCAGCACAAGCAATATGGCAGCCACAATCAACGCCCACAGGAACGGCATCGAGCCGCGGAAAATCTTCTCGAGCGGCACGTCTCGCGCCATGCCGCTGACGACGTAGACGCAAACGCCCACGGGCGGCGTAATCACGCCCATCATTGTCACCACAACGATCATTACACCGAACCATATGAGGTCGTAGCCCAACGCCAGAATCACCGGATAGAAAATCGGAATGGTCAGGATGTCCAGCGCCAGCGCGTCGAGAAAGCACCCGCCCACGAGATAAAACAGCAGGATCAGGCCAATCACGCACCAGCCCGGCAACTGCAGTCCCGCCAGCCACCAGGCCAAATCCGACGGCACCTGGGTTATCGTGAGGAACTTGCCCAGAATAATCGCGCCGGCCACGATCACCATTACCATGCAAGAGGTCCTGACTGATTCAGTCAGGCATTGGAGCAACTTTCGCCAAGTCAGCTCACCTTTCAACAGAGCAATCAACATCGACCCCGCCGCTCCGATCGACGCGGCCTCCGTGGCCGTGAAAAAGCCGACGAACATTCCCCCCATCACCATAGCGAAAAGCACAATGGTCTCCCACACGCCCTTGAGCGAGACGAACTTCCGTCTCCAGGTAAAGGCCGGACCGGGCGGGCCGAGCTCCGGCTTGCGCTTGCATTGGATGAGAATCACAAGCGAAAAGAGCAACGCGACCAAAAGACCAGGCGCCACGCCGGCAATGAACAGCTTGCCAATGGATTGTTCCGTAAGAATGGCGTAAACGATAAAGACAATGCTCGGCGGTATCAGCATGCCTATTCCCCCTCCCGCCGCGATGCAGCCCGTCGCCAGCTGCATGTCGTACTTGTAGCGGCGCATCTCAGGCAGCGCGACCGTGGTGATCGTGGCGCATGTGGCAGGGCCTGAACCGCAGATGGCGCCAAAAGCAGTGCAAGCGCCAACAGTCGACATCGCAAGGCCGCCGGGCATTCGTCCCATCCAGTGATACGCGGCGCTGAACAATCCACGACTGATGCCGCTGTGAAAGGCGATCTGACCCATCAAGATAAACAGTGGAATGGTCGTCAGGTTGTAATCTGAGAACGTAGTGAAGAGGTCAGTCGATGCCAGGCTCAATGCGGACTGGGGTGACGTCATCAGCGCATACCCGGCAACACCCACTAGAGCCATGACGAATCCAACCGGCATCGATCCCGCCAGCAGTAACAACAGCAGAGCGAAACCGAGTATGGCACACTCGGTTGGGCTCATGGTTTAAGCATGGGTTTGCCCGGGTGCGTCAGATGGTAGATTTTCACCAGCACGACCAGCACACAGGAGAACGCAAGCACATACGGCACCCAGAAAAACGGTATCTTCTCCGTCATGCTAACCGTCCCTGTCTCACCGAGGCGGTTGCCGTATTCGACACAACCCCACGCCAGCACGCCAAACACCAGCATGCCTCCAATCCGCATCAAAGCGTCTGCGGCTATTCTCCCCCTGCGTCCAAGCTTGTGGAAGAAGAACTCGACCGCGACATGGCCTTTGATGGCGGTAGTGTACGGCAGCGCCGCGGCCACGGAAAGCGCGGCCGCGATCATGACTAAGTCACGCGCGCCTTTGAGTGGGGTGGAAATCTCGCGCTTGATCACATCCACGGTTGTGATCAGGACCATCAGCATGAGAGCGGCGCCAGACACCCACGCGAGGGCTTTCACCACAGCCCGCAAGCACTTGTGGTACGCGTCCAACACGCGGCGCCAGCCAGCCGGTGGCGGAGGCAGCGATGTCATTTGGCGGGCGCGCTCTTGGCTATCTCGGCCTGGAGGTCCGCTATCAACGCATCGCCTGGCAGATTCTTCTTCTTGGCGCTTGCCGCGAAGTCATCCAGAATTGGCTTTACGGCCGTCTTCCACCGAAGTTGTTCGTCTTCGGGAAGACTTATGAACTTGCGTTTGAGCTGCGAGACGAACT
This sequence comes from Verrucomicrobiia bacterium, assembly GCA_034677645.1. Taxonomy (GTDB): domain Bacteria; phylum Verrucomicrobiota; class Verrucomicrobiia; order Limisphaerales; family J093; genus JAAYVR01. The sequence goes on along the minus strand of JAXDCU010000461.1, from coordinate 3,998 downwards.
CACGCCCCTCCTTGTCCGCGTGATCCCAGGCCAAACCGTGCCTGTCTATCCATTCCTCGCTTGCTTGCTCGAACACCTTTTGCACGTCTGGCGGCAGCTTTGCCCATTTCTCCTTGTTCATCACCACGAACATCGCTGTCGTGTAACCGATACTCGATGAATCCACCACATACTCGATTGTCTCGCCCTGTTTCCAGCCCTTGAGTGTTTCGATCGGGCACAGAGTGGCGTCGACGACGCCCTTCGAAAGCGCCTCATAGGTTTCTGGCTGGCTCATCGCTACCGGCGTGCCGCCCAGCGATTCAACTATCTTCGCGGACAAGCCCGTAGCCCGAATCTTCAATCCCCTAAGGTCGGCGAGGGAGTTGACTGGTTTCTTGCTGGCCAGGATTCCTGGCCCGTGCGCATGAACATAGAGCACCTTCACGTCAGCTAGTTCCGCGGGCTTGTATTTCCGCGTCATGATGTTCGCAACGCGCGTGGCCGTGATCCCGTTTGGGTACCCAAGGGGCAGATCGAGCCCCTCCATCAAAGGGAAGCGTCCCCGAGTATACGCAAAGCAGCTCATGCCAAGGTCCGTTATCCCATTAACCACGCCTTCGTAACATTGATCCGCCTTCGTGAGTGACCCGGCTGGATAAACCGTGATCTGCACCCTTCCCCCAGTGCGTTTTTGGATTTCATTCGCCCACTCGGTGGCCGCGATACACTGCACGTGTGTTGGGGGAAAGAAAACACTGTAGGAGAGCTTTGTAACGTCGGCAGGTTTGGCTGGCTTGGCTGGCGTTGCCGAACTATCCCCAGCCGGCTTGCAGGCCGTGAGCCATAAAACCATGAGCACACATCCACCTGCCACTAGTGTCCAGCGTTTGACGTTCATAGATGTTGAGTTAGGTGTAGTTGCGTTCGCCGATCAGTCAAGCCTGACCGACGTTCCAGCCATCCTAAGTCAACCCAATAGGACGGCGCAACACAATTGAGCATCCGCTAGCCCTCAAGCAGTACAGCCTTGGTGCTGCGCAAGTATTTCTTCAAGTCACCTTTCGATGACAGGGTGGTTCGAACTCCCTTTGGTTGTCTGACGTATCGCTTGTAGTGCACCAGCGTCTTGCCAACCGCGGTTACGGCCAGTTTTACTTCGCCAACCTTCCAGACCTGGCCCTTCCGGAAGTGCTCGGTGGCCTTGCTTGACGAGGCCAATGCGGCTCTGTTCTCCATCGCCCAATGTTGCCGTGAAACATCGAGTTCTGCAATGCCGATTCTTGTGGGCTCGAGGTTGCGACGAGTTCCACCGTATGCTTGGCGGTTTCAATTCGTGGGCAAGAACACCCATTCCACTTTTCCGCTTGGCAGTTGTGCGTGGGGCGGTTAGATTGATCCATCGTGAAATCAAGTTCATTGCATTGCCTGGGCGGGGTCGGATTCTGCCTGACGATTCTGGGAATGTTCGTGACCTGGAAGGCGACAGGCGAAGAGTTGTCGTCATCATCATCATGGCCGAGGCAGTTTGATGCGCCGCAGGGTCGGTGCATGGTCTTCGAACCGCGCCCAACCGCCCTCCGTGGCGATCGGCTCAGCGCCAGCGCGGCTCTGGCGGTGACACCGTCCGGTTCAACCAATGTCGTTTTCGGAATCGCTCGTATCGAAGCTCGCGTTGTCCATGACACAACCCGACGGCAAGTCACCATGCTCGAAAAGACCGCCGGTGACGTGAGATTCGCACAGGCGGATTCGGCCTCGATGGCGGGTTTGGACGCCGCGCTGAAACGGGAGTTTGGCGAACTTGCCTGGACGATGTCGTCCGAGAGCCTGGATTCAAGCTTGGAGTCCGTGGTGAGCGAGCGCGACGCGGCGCGGGAACTCAAGACGACGCCGCCGACGATCTTGTACAGCTCGACCCCCGCGGTCTTGATCGTGCTCGATGGGCCGCCTCAGCTTCGGCCGCTCACGAACTCGCCTCTGATGCGAGTGATCAACACGCCCTACGCAATGTTGTTTGACCCCGCGAACAAGAAGTATTGGCTACAGGGCTCGTACGAGTGGTTCGCCGCGACGGACTGGCGAGGTGAATGGTCGCCAGTGGCTCAGCCGCCGGCGGAGGTCGCGGCAGCGGTGCCGGCTGATGCCGTGAGGAATGCGCCACCGCTCGGCAGCCAAAGCGGTTTGTCGCCGCGCATCGTAGTGTCGAGCGAGCCCGCCGAGTTAATCGCCACTCGCGGAGAACCGACTTATACGCCAATTGATGGAAACGAACTGCTCTACGTCAGTAACAGTGACCAGCTCCTGTTTTTGTTGATCGATGGCAAGGAGTATTACGTCACGTTCTCGGGCAGATGGTACCGAAGCGCTGCATTGCATGGTCCATGGGAAGCCGTGGCACCGGACAAGCTGCCCGCTGCGTTCGCCCGAATTCCGCCAGGGTCTCCGAAGTCCGAAGCGCTAACTTATGTCGCCGGAACGACCGAGGCGGAGCACGCGGTCTCGACGGCGAGCATTCCTCAGATCACGGCCATCGATCGGGGGTCCTCGAGCCTGGATGTGAGGTATGAGGGGTCTCCTCAATTCCAGGCCGTTGCCAACACAACCGTGCAGTACGCCACAAACACACCAGACGCCGTGTTTCTGATCCGCGGCGCATACTACGTGTGTCGGGACGCTGTCTGGTACACGGGCCCAAGCGCCGATGGCCCCTGGTCAGTTGCCGCCGAGGTGCCAACAGAAATACAGTCGCTCCCTGCCAGTCATCCCCATTACAATGTGAAGTACGTTTACGTCTACGGCTCGACGCCGGAGACGGTGTATGTGGGATATCTTCCCGGGTATGCCGGGTGTTATGTGGCGGGACCAACCGTTGTCTACGGAACGGGTTGGTGGTATCCGGGCTACTACGGTCCGACTTACTATTGGGCGTATCCGGCCACATTCGGTTTCGGGTTCGGCTATAATTCCTGGAGCGGATGGAGCGTGGGCCTCAGTTTCGGCTACGGCTGGTTGAGTTGTGGATATGGTTGGGGTTGGGGCGGCTCTTATCCATGGGGTTGGTGGGGGCCGCGCGGAGCTTACTGGGCATGCGCGCCACGCTACCCGCGGTACGACAGGGGACACCGCGGGTACGATTCACATAATCACGGCGGCTTTTCGCGAGACGGAGGGCCGCCCGAGCGACATGAACCAGGTGCAGTCGCCGGAGGTCGCCCCGGACCGAGACGGGACGCACCGAACCGATTTGACAGGCCAGGTAATCCACAGCGACGGACTCTTCCCACATACGCAAGAAACGCCAGGGGTTCTTTCCAAGCCCCGACGAACCTGGGCCAAACGGCTGAACGAGGCGTCCCCGCCAGGATGAGCACTGCTCAAGGCCGCAGCGCCACACCCACACCAACTAGCGGGACAAGGTCGGGCTTTGCTCCCAACCGCCAGGCCACCCAGGCGGGCGCGCGATCGCCAACTGCCCGCGGGCAAACGACCACATCGGTGCCTCAGCGCACGGCACGGTCGCCGGTGAGCGACGCACCCGTGTCGCGGCAGCGCTCAAGCGTTCCCAGCACATCGGTTGCGCGGACTCCGACACCGGGCCGGACTACTACCGCCGCGAATTCGGTCACAAGGCCGCAGCCGACATATGGAACATCGCGACAACTGCCGACCGCAAGCCGACCGGTTTCATATGGACTGTATCAAGGCGCCCGTTCGCCCTCATATGCAACTGGGCCAACCTACGCCACAAGGAACTGGTCAAGCAGACCATCATACAGCGGCAGCGTTGGAATGCCCTCGACACGCGGGTCGGGAGCACCATTTGCGCCTTACGTGCGCGGCAGTGCTCCGTCGAGCTTGAGCTCGCCCATGCGCGCGGCGCCAACGCAGATGGCGCCCAGGTCTTCAGGCGGTTCGATGGGCCGAGGGGGTCCCTTGCGGGGCCGATGAGAATCCAGATGCCGTTTGCGTCGGGCCGCTTGCTGACGCGCGCGGCTCTGATGGCTGGCACCCTTGAA
>JAXDCU010000460.1:0-20004 GCA_034677645.1 Verrucomicrobiia bacterium | reverse complement strand
AAGGCAAATTCGCCAACCTGCTTAAAGAAGCCGGTAACAAGCTCAAGGCCGATTGGACAGGCTCCGCGGGCGACTCCGCCAACCAGACGTCCCAGTCCAAGTCCGGCGTGGCTGTATCGGGTTCCGTCGCTGTCAACGTCGTTAGTGACGACACGCGGGCCTACATTCTCAACAGCGGACCGGTGATCGTTGCGAACAGCTCCAACGGAGCCGTGGACGGCCTTTTCCTCAATGCGGCGAACACGACCAGCGTGGGTGCGCTCGCCGGCGCCGGCGCTTACGCCAAGGGCAGCGAGGGGAAATCCTCGGTGGGCATTGCTGGGGGGTTCGCCATCAACGTCGAGTTCGGCAAAACAGAGGCTTTTCTCGAAGGCGCAGCGGGACTGGTCGCCGAGGCCTTGACCATCGACGCCGAGCGCAGCGGCTGGACGGTCTCCCTTGCGGCGGGACTTGCGGCGGCCGCGGGAAGCAAGTCTTACGCAGTCGCCGGTTCATTCGGCGTAAATTTCATTACATGCGACACGACGGCTGCGCTCAGTAACATGGACGATGACGTTGACGTAAGCGGCGATGTTACGCTGAACGCGCTCGATGACACCAACATCATCGCCATCGGCGGGTCGGCCGGTTTCGGCGGCAAGGCGGGCGTGGGTGTGGCCGTTGGCTTCTCTTATGTCCAGAACAGGACCATCTCCACCGTTTCCGACCTGACGAACTTCACCCTTGGGGGCAATCTGGACGCACTGGCCACATCCGACGATCTCATCATCACGGTCACCGGATCGATCGGGGTGGCAACGGGCTCCGGCGGTTCCGGGGGCTATGCCGGGGCCGGCACCGTTTCCGTCAACACCGTGAACAACGCGACCGAAGCGATGATCACCGGGACGACCATCCAACCAGGTTCAGCCGGCGGCGGTGACATCACCGTGAGCGCCGTTGACGATACGTCCATTTATTCCTTTGCCGGCGCCTTCGCGGCCGGGAAGAAAGCGGGCCTGGGCGCGGCCATCGCGGTGAACACGCTCGACAACGTGACGCGAGCGGCGGTCGAGGATTCGACGATCAATACCGGCGGTGGTTTCTATGTGACCGCTTCCGAGGGGGGCACGGTCGTGACCCTGGCCGTTGCGGGCGCAGGTTCGGAGAAGCTTGCCATTGCCGGCTCGGTGGCGGTGAACGTCTTCGTCAACGTGATCGACGCCCACATCAAGAACAGCACCATCACGGCGGGAAGGGACTTCTATCTTGGCGCTGAAAGTCTGGAAATCAGCGGGGCCCTGGCCGGTGGCGTGGCCATATCGACGAGTGGATCGGCGGTGGGCGCCGCCATCGGCGCGAACCTCATCTTCGATACCGTTACCGCGCGGATCGAGTCTTCTCAGGTCTCGGCCTCGGCGGCCGTTGTCGACGCGACCGCGGAACAGATACTCGTGAGTGTCACCATGGGCGGCGCGGGAGGCGAGAAGTTCGCTCTCGGCGGTTCGGTTTCGATCGACGTCACCATGAATACGGTTGCGGCAGAAGTCATTAGTAGTGTGGTCGACGCAACCCGTGATATTACAATCGGCGCGAGTGACGACACGACGGCCGTAGTGGTCGCCGGCGGATTTGCGTTGTCCCTGTCCAGCGGAGCCGTCGGCGTGGCGGCTTCCACGATCTACATCGAAAACGATATCCACGCCACGATCGACGATTCGAGGGTCACTTCTTCCACGGGCGGCATCGTTCTCTCCGCGGGGATTGCGCAACCGGATACACCGGCAAGTCCGTCCGATATCGCTTTCGGGACCTCCGGGATCACCCTGCCCGAGACGAGCAGTTCATCGGTCGTCAACGTGACATTCGGCGGGGCGGGCGGCAGCACCTTTGCCGCCGGGATCGGCATCTCCGTCAACATTATCAACAATACGATCCAAGCCGCCATCATCAATGGTTCCACGGTGGTGGCCGATGACGGGGTCGCTCTTTCGGCCACGGACGCCTCCGCCATCGACGCCCTGGCATTTGGCGGGGCCGGTTCCCCGAGCGGAGGCGCTGGCGGAGGCGCCATCTCGGCCAACATCATCACGAATACAATCCGCACGGCCATCAGTGACTCGACCGTGCGTGCGGGCGTCGATGACATCGGGACGGTTGTCAATCCTTACGCGGCGGTAACGCTCAGTTCGCTATCCTCCTCGATCATTCGCGCACTGGCCATCGGCGTCTCGGGCGGCAGCAGCGTGGCTGTTTCCGTTTCCGCCCTCGGCAACGCGATTGCGAACAAGGTGACCGCGAGCATCTCCGCCGGTTCCACGGTGACGGCCGGCGGTGACATATCGGTTACGGCGATCGATCACGCGCCGAGCGTTCTGCCGGACTGGATGCTCTCGGAAGAGAAGGAAGCCCAACTGGACGAGGCCCTCGAAGGCACGCCGATCGACCTCAACGCGGGCATCCTCGCGATCATGGTGAGCGTGGCTGGTTCGGGCACCGTGGCCGTGAGCGCGGCGGTCTCGGGGAACGTGATCACAAACACAGTCACCGCCGAGATTAGTGGGTCCATTGTAGATGCCGGCGGGGACGTGGTGGTCGCCGCGGTGTCGGATTCGGGCATTATTGCGATCAGTGTGGGCGTGGGCGCGGCTGGGACGGTTGGGGTTCAGGCCACCGGGTTCGGGAATGTCATCACCAACCGCATCCATGCCACAATCAACGGCAGTTCTGAGGTGCATGCCGCGGGCTTGGTCGCTCTTTCGGCCACCGACTCGTCGTCGATCACTTCCGTTGCGGTCAGCGTCGCGGCCTCTGGCAGCGTGGCGGTCTCGGCCATTGTCGGCGCCAATGTGATTACCAACACCATCTCGGCTGGCATCGCCGATTCCACGGTGACGAGCGGCACCACGCTGGACATCGACGCCGAGACACAGGCCACGGTCTACGCCCTGGGCACGGGCGTGGCCGCGTCGGGGGTGGTGTCGGTCCAGGCGCTGATCGCGGCGAACGTCATCGTGGACGCCACCTCGGCGACCATCACGAACTCGACTGTGGATGCCGGAGGCGCCCTTTCCCTCGCCGCGCGGAACACGTCGAGCATCGATGCACTCGTGGTCGCGGTCGCGGCGAGCGGCACGGTCGCTGTCACGGTCCCCCTGGTGGTGAACGACATCACCAATACCACGGAGACGATCATCACCGGCTCGGACGTAGCGACGGATTCGAGCCTGGCCATGGCGGCAGAGTCCTGCAACGTCATCCGCGCCGTTTCGGTGGGTGTGTCCGCGTCAGGGACCGTGGCGGTCACCGTGTCGGGTTTAGGCAACGTGATTCACAACAAGCTGACGTCGCTTGTCACCGGTTCCACGGTGACCGCGGGTGGGAGCGTGAGCCTTTCCGCGAACGACATCGCTCCGAGCTTTATCCCCGAGTGGATGCTCCCGGAGGACAAGAAGGAGGACCTGAACACCGCTCTGGAAGACTCGCCCATTGATCTCGACACCAACATCCTCGCGATCTTGGTGAGCGTGTCCGGTTCCGGGACGGTCGCTGTGAGCGGCACGCTCACGGGCAACGTGATCATCAACGCCATCACGGCGAACATCGTGGATTCCCATGTCACTTCCACGGGCGGTTCCGTTTCGCTCGATGCTTCCACTGACTCCGGGATCATCGCGCTGAGTGTGGGCGTGGGCGCCTCAGGCGCGGTTGCGGTGAGTGCCAGCGGATTTGGCAACGTCATCACCAACACGATCGAGGCGATGATCAAGGGAGGCTCGGACGTTCGCGCCTTCACCTCCTTTGTTTCTCTGAGCGCTCTCGACGAGGCCTTGATCAGGTCCGTTGCGGTCAGTGTGGCCGGCTCAGGGGGCGTGTCCGTTTCCGCCATCATCGGCGCCAACGTGATCGTCGGCAGCGTCCACGCGGGCGTGGCCGACTCCTCGGCCACCAGCGGCACCACGCTGGACATTGATGCGGAAACCAAATCGACGGTGTATGCCTTTGCCACGGGGGTGGGCGCATCGGGCGTGGCCGCGGTCCAGGCCCTCATCGCGGGGAATGTCATTGCCGACACCACCTCGGCCGCCATCACGAACGCGACGGTGGACGCCGGAGGCGCCGTATCGCTCAACTCGAAGAACACTTCCAGCATCGACGCGCTGGTTGTAGGCGTCGCGGCCAGCGGGGCAGCGGCCATCGAGGTGCCCATCGTGGTGAACTACATCACGAACACCACGGAAGCGGTGGTGGCGAGTTCGAACCTGACGTCCGGATCGAGCCTTGCCTTGGCATCCGAGTCGTGCAATGTCATCCGCGCGCTCTCCGTCGGTGTGTCCGCCTCGGGCGCTGTTGCCGTGACCGTGGCGGGGCTCGGGAATGTGATCACCAACACGCTCACGTCTCTCATCTCCGGTTCCATCGTCACGGCCCAGGGCAACGTGAGCCTCTCCGCGAACGATATCGCCCCGAGCGCCATCCCCGAATGGATGCTCCCGGAGGACAAGAAGACCGAAGTCAACACTGCGCTTGAGGATTCGCCGATCGATCTCGAGGCGAATATCCTGGCGGTCATGGTGAGTATCGCGGGCTCAGGCACCGTGGCTGTAAGCGGCACCGTCTCGGGCAATGTGATCATCAACGCCATCAGGGCGAACATCGTGGACTCGGAGGTCACCTCCACCCACGGTTCGGTTTCCCTCGGTGCCTCGACCGACTCGGGGATCATCGCGCTGAGCGTGGGCGTGGGCGCTTCGGGCGCGGTGGCCGTTAGCGCGAGCCTCTTCGGTAATGTGATCACGAACACCGTCGAGGCCCTGATCAAGGCTTCTGCCGAGGACAAGACCTCCACCGTCACAGCGGCAACCTCCGTTTCTCTTTCCGCCCTGAACGAGTCCTTCATCAGGTCTGTGGCGGTGAGCGTGGCGGGCTCGGGCGGCGTGTCTGTTTCCGCCATCATCGGCGCCAACGTAATCACCGGCACGGTCGCCGCAGGCATCGCCGACTCGACGGTGATTTGCGGGACCACGCTCGACATCTATGCCGAGACCAAATCGACGGTCTACGCTTTTGCAACCGGGGTTGGTGCTTCAGGCGTTGCGGCGGTCCAGGCCCTCATTGCGGCCAACGTGATCGTGGATTGCACATCGGCGACCATCACAAACTCGACTGTGGATGCCGGAGGCGCCGTGTCCCTGACGGCCAAAGACACCTCGACGATTGATGCATTTGTCGTGGGCGTTGCGGCTAGCGGCGCGGCTGCGGTCGAGGTCCCCATTGTCGTCAACGACATTACGAATACGACAGAAACATCGATCGCCAACTCGCATCTCACAACCGACGCCAGCCTCGCCATGACGTCCGAGTTCTGCAACGTCATCCGCGCCATCGCGGTGGGTGTGTCCGCCTCGGGGGCGGTGGCGGTGGCGGTAGCGGGGCTTGGCAACGTGATCACCAATACGCTCACCGCCGTAATCAGCGATTCCACGGTCACGGCGGTTGGCGACGTGAGTCTCTCGGCCAACGACATCGCTCCAAGCGCCATCCCCGCGTGGGTTCTCCCGGAGGACAAGCGAGAACAGGTCAACTCCGCGGTCGAAGACTCGCCGTTCGATCTGGACACCAACATCTTGGCCATCCTGGCGAGTATCGCCGGGTCGGGCGCTGTGGCGGTCAGCGGCGTTCTCTCCGGCAACGTCATCATCAACACCATCCGCGCGGATATCGTGGACTCCGACGTCACCTCGAGCGCCGGGTCCGTTTCCCTCTCGGCCGCGACCGACTCTGGAATTATCGCGCTGACCGTGGGCGTGGGCGCTTCGCAGTACGTGTCCATCAGCGCCACAGGGTTCGGGAATGTGATCACGGGCACTATTGCGGCCACGATCGAGGGTGAGTCCGTTGAGGCGGCCGGGGGCGTTGATCTCAGCGCGGCGGATCGGTCTCGCATCAGTTCCGCGGCCTTAAGCATCGCCGGTTCCGGCACGGTGGCCATTACGGTCATCATCGGCGCCAATGTCATTGCCAACAGCGCCATTGCCGGAATCGACGGCGCGACGGTAACGGCCGGGACGGCACTCAAGGTCGAAGCGGAAACGAACTCCGCCATCTACAGCTTCGCCGGTGGGGCCGCTTTCTCCACGGTGGCGGGCGCCGCAACCCTGGCGGCGAATACCGTGACGAACACAACGGGGGCACTCGTGCGGAACTCAACCGCGACCACAGGCAGCGCGTCCATCAGCGCCTCGGATGCAGCCACAATTCAGTCCTTTGCTGGCGCGCTGACGATCGGCGGAGGCGGTCTGGGTGCGGCGGCGGCGTACAACGTGATTGCTGATACCGTGACGGCTCGCGTACTGGGCAGTTCGGTCAGTGCTTCCACCGGCAGTGTCTCGGTTCAAGCAAGCGGGTCCGGGACTATCGAGGCCGCGGCGGCGAGCGGGTCGGGCGGGATAGCGGCGGGCGTGGCGGGGACTATCGCGATCCAGTCGATCAGCAACGCGATCCAAGCCCTGGTTGACACTTCCACCGTCTCGGCGAGGGATACGATCCTCGTCCTCGCGCGCTGGGACGGCGAAATCGACGCGGACGGCGGCACGGGTTCCATCGGCGGGTTCGTGGGAGCGGGCGGCACTGTTGTACTCAACACCCTCGCCAACGATGTCTCCGCCCGAATCCGCAATTCAACGGCCACCTCCGACGGCATCGGGACGGGCCTCGCGGTTTCGCGCTGGAGCAAAGCGGCGAACCTGGTTGGCTGGCAGGACGACCGGTTGGTGGAATCCACCGAGACGGTTCGTGGGGTGGCCGTGATTGCCGACAGTCGCGAAACCGTGGACAACGCCTTTGCCACGGTCGGGGTCACGGGCGGATTTGGACTCAACGTCAACAAGGGCGTCAACCTGATCGGCGACGTCACTACCGCGATGATCGGCGATTCGGCGCTGGGCTTTTGTCAAGTAGAGGCGCCAGCGGTGATGGTGCGTGCCAGCCACGACGCCACCGTGACAAATTTCGGCGGCGTCCTCCAAGGAGCCGCTGTCGGCGTAGTTGGCGCCATCGATACAACCATAGTGGATGCACAGACAACCGCCGCCATCCTCGGGCGCGGCGCCACGGAGCCGACAACCCTGACCAGCACGGGTGCGGTGGAAGTGTCCGCGTGGTCTCAGAACATCGTTCGCTCGGAGACGGGCAGCGCGGGGATGAATGCGCTTGGCGCCGCCGGCGCGGTGAGCGCGGTCGAGGTCACCTCCAATACACGGGCTTGCCTCAAAAACGTGAACGTGACGACGACCGGCGCCCTGGTAGTCATGGCGACCAGGATCGCCGATGTCGGAACCAAGGCTGGGGCCATCAATATCTCGCTCCTGGCCGGGGCAGGCGGATCGGTGGACTACGTGACTATTGCCGGCACGACCGAAGCCTACTTGACCAATGCCATCACCGACGTGGCCACCGACACCTCGATCCTCGCCACCAGCCACGCGCTCATTAACGGGTGCAGTGGAACGGCCGGAGCGGGCGGAATCGCCTCGGTCGTGGGCGCGGGCTCCGTTCACCTCATCGAAACGCTCACCCAGGCATACGTGACCGGCGACGGCGCTGTGTCCCGGCTCAACCAGACCACGTTCCCGGGCCAGGACGTGACAATCAAGGCGCTCGACCACGCGCAGATCACCGGCCGCGCAGGCTCGGTGGCCGGTTCACTCGTAGCGGGTGTGGGCGGCTCGATCGACGTGGGCGTGATTCGGAATTCGGCGAAGGCGGAGATCGGCCAGGGCGTCACGGTCAACGCCGGCGGCGACGTGATTGTGGAAGCGCAGGCGACGCAGTATGTGAACTCCTACGCCAAAGGCTATGCCATCGGTTTTCTTGCAGGCATTGGAGGGTCCATCTCAGCGGTGGGCATTGGAGGCGGGTTGGGTGACGAGGCCTATGACGAGGCCAGCAAAGCCCGCGGAACGATCAACAATTTGCTCGACCTGAGCGGCGGCATCGACGGCTTGGCCGACGACGATCTCTCGGACCGCATCGAAGAGGTCTTGTCCGAGCACTCACTGAGCGTCAACTCAATGATTACGAAGACGCCGGCCACGACAGGGTCCGTGCGGGCGGCGGTCGGCGACGCGGCGCGCGTGACGACCGGCGGCCACGTGCGGATAGCGGCGGAGACCACGCCCTCGGCGAACTTGGTTTGCGGCCAGATCACCGGCGGTCTTGTCGCGGTGGGTGGCTCGATGGCTGCCCTCGAATTGTCCGCGCCAGTCACGGCCCAGGTTGGCGACAACGCGATTCTGACGGCTGGTGGCAACCTCACGCTCGAGGCCGAATCCCACCCCACCTTGACAATCGACGTTCAGACGGGTGATTACTCGGCCATTGTCGGTGTCGGTTCCGCCAAGGTGGTCATTGGACTCGACCTCTCCACGAAGGCAACGGTAGGCGAGTCGGCCAGCCTTTACTCGGGAGGCAACCTGTCGGTCAAAGCGTTGACCGTCCTCGACGACCTTCTTGCAACCGCGGACGGCACCGTCGGCTCGATGATCGCGGAAGGCGAAGTCGAGGTGGTCGCTCAAGCCGATGTGGAAACGGTGGCCACGATTGGGCTGACCGCGCAACTCGTCGCCAAGGGAAACGCCACTGTCCAAGCCCGGACGGAGGTCACGGACGTCGAGGTGGAAGCAACCGGCGGCGGCGGCGGCCTGGCCGGCGCCGGCGGGGCATGGGCGGAATTCGACTTCAACACCATGAACACCGAGGTCCTGTTGAGCGGCTGGAGCTCGGTCAACGCGGGCGGCGATGTGGATTTGAGCGCCACGGCATTGATCGATCTCTCGGCTTTTGTGAGCCAGGACCTGGGCGCCGTGGCGGCCGGGGCATCCGTCCAAGCCGAGGTTGGGACCATCATGCTCACCAACACTACGGTCGATGACGGCGCAACGGTGTCCGGCAAGAACGTCACGATCACGGCGTTCGCCGAGCAAGTTCGCGGTCACGCGACCTCCGACTGCGACGTGAAAGGCCTCGACGCAGCCGTGACGTCATGGGCGGTGGTTTGGTACATCGTCACCACCACCGTCTGGATCGACTGGAAAGCAAAGGTCACTGGCACGGACGGAGTGACCATCGTCGCACAAGCCGGCAACCTGGACACTGTCACTTCCACAACAATCGACTGCGGCTCCCTCGCCCCGCGCGTATTGGTCAAAGCGTGGGACTATGTCGCCGTGAACACTACGGCTCACACAACGGGCGGTTCGAAGTTGGTGACACCCAGCCTCATGATCACCAGTAATCCGGTGTTCGGGTCCCAGTACTACCGTCAGGATGCCGGGGAAATCCACGCCTCCGGAGCCTTCCCGGACGTGGATTACGACCTTCTCGAGAATGGATTGACGCGGAACTCGTTCATCCAGTTCTACGGCGACGCGGTCTATGTGCCCGTCCTGTCACTACACGTCGCTCCCGATGGGACCATCGATACCAGTGGCGGCATCCAGGCGCACCTCGAGGGCGACGAGATCGTTGTGGACGGATTCACCTACGCGGGCGGGGTCCGACCTCTGGCCATATTGGTATCTGTTGGTGGGACAATCACGGGCACGGGTCGCTTTCTGACCGGCACGGCCGGGAGTTGCAACATCGTCAACGAGTCCGACTATGCCCTTCACACAAGCTTTATCATCGCCGACCCCGCAATTCAACCCATCGATTGGTATATCATCGCCGATCCTGCCGTCAGCTTCACCTCAGAAGACTCCGACCCCACCGGAGTTGCCCGGCTGACCATTGATTCCGTTGGCGACGTGAGGTTGAGCTTCTTGATGTCTCTGCCGCACGGGATTGTTGATATCCGCACAGACGGCGACATTGAAAACCTATGGGCTGGGGGGTCGCTGATCGAGGCTTGGTACACCTACTTGACCGCTGGTGGGCATATCGGAAGCGAGACCAGGCCGATTCACGTTGCGTCGATCGGCCATAGCTTTTTCATGCTCCAGGCGGTCGCAGGTGGGAACTCCTGGCTCGCCGTCTCGGGTCAATTCTCCGATCCCGCCACCTCGAGCGCACTGTTGGCCCTCGGCGACTTGACGGCGGGCGGTGATTTGAACCTGACCTACGTCGGCGCTGCGCGACTGGTTGCTCCTAACACTTGGGAGTCGATCGGCACCACGTTGCAGATGTCCGGTGCAGCCCAGGCGGGTGGCGACTTCAATCTGACCGTGCAAGGTGACAGCGCGGTCAACAACAGCTCGCTCAAGGTCTATCAGCCGATCGTCGCGGGAGGCAACGTGACGCTCGATGTCTGGGACGGCGGCATCTATCTGCATCAGGACCTTACCGCGTTGCTCACTGCAACCGTCCACGTCAGCGGAGATCTTGTGGGCAACCCTCACCAGCGGGTCAGGGCACACGACATCGACTTATGGGGTGCTGCGGTAGCCATCAGGACTGATCTGACGGGCGGCAGCCTCAAAGTTGTTGCCCAAGTGGACATCGGTATCCTGGAAGTCCAAGGCCCGCTCAACGTGGCCTACGCCCTCTGCGCCAATGGCGGCCTGAGGCTCGAAGTCCCAGACACCGGTCGCGATGATGACGACATTATTCTTGGCGCCGGCACAACGCTGAACGTCGCCACTTGGGCCACGCTGACGGCGGGCGACCACATCGTGCTGGACCCAACCGCCCTCATCAAGGCGGGCCGATTGTTTCTGAACATGGACACTGCCGAGTCGGATCCCGATCCCGGGTCCGGCGTGGATTGGACATTCGTGGGGTCGAACTTCGAGCCGCAACTTGATTATGCCACGACCCTGGAGATCGCCCTCAACACCGGCGCGGATGATGATCTGCTGGCGGTGGCTTCCATAATCGGACCGGACCAAGCTCTGTACCTCAACACGGGCGCGGGCAGCGACACGCTTTCCCTGGGCGTCGGAGGCTCGACGGTTTATGTCTGGGGCGCCATCCGGTTCGACGGCGGCGCGGGACAGGACTTGCTACTGCTGGATGCCAGCGCGGACACGGTCGGCCGCCAGTTCGCTGTGTCGCAGATCAAGTCCGACACATTGGACTTTCTGGGACCGTCCGTCACCCAGGACGGCGCGCAACATGGTGCTTGGTACGCAAATGTCGAGACCCTCCGGCTGCAGTTGGGCAGCGGGGGCAATCTCGTCGGGATTGACGCCACCGGACCCGAGGTCCAGCAGGTGTGGATTGACAGTGGCGCCGGCACCGACCAGTTCAACTTGGGCAGCGGACCGCAATTGCTGTCGGCCATTTATGGCCAACTGCATCTGACGGGCGGCACGAGCGCCGGCGACTGGGACACCCTCACCATCATCGAGAATAACTATGTTGCCGGCGTCAGCTACCCGGATGAGCGTCTGACGCCCGACTTCTTTGTCGGCGAGGGGATCGAGGGCCTGACCTACACGGGCTTCGAGTCCCTCGATTTGACGCTCGGTTCCTGGGACAAGAGCCTCACGATTACCGGTCTCACGATTCCCGCCGAGGTGAATCTGGGCGCAGGGGACGATCGCCTAACGCTGGGCACAGCCGACGTCCCCCTGGCCACGGCTTTTGCGGAAGGCTTGAGTGTCGAGTGTGGCGCGGGGAGCAACTCGGTCGAGTTGTTTGACAGCGCCAATACCGCCGCCTCGACGTGGGGCTTGACCAACACGACCATTGCCTGGGCCGGTGTTCTCGAGGTCACGGGCGGTTTTGATGAGATCATACTGCATTTGGGCCAGGTGGACGCGGCAGTTTGGTCCGACATCACAGCCGCGATCGATGTCACCATCCTCGGCGGCCCAGGGTCGGATTGGCTGTTCGTGAGGGAACGCCCTTCCGGGCATATCTTCTTCCGCGGCGCCGAGGGCACAGACCACGTTGTGATCCTTGATGTAGCCCAGACCACCACGCGAAGTTGGGCATTCGATGGTCCGCCTTTGACTGTCCCGGGCGTTCTTGAGACAGATGCGCGAATCGGGATGCCGAGTTCCACCACAGGTGTCATATACGACGTCGAGCAGGTGCAAGCCGAAGGCGGCAGCAACACGGATTACTACTACGTCACCGCCACCGCGTTCGACACCGAGAAGCTCCTCATCAACACCAACGGGGGCGATGACTTCGTCCAGCTCGCCACCACGACGGGCGGCGCCACAGAGGTGGTCATCGCGACTGGTGATGGCGTGGACACGGTCGAGCTGGTCGCCACGGCGGTTGCCACTGAGCAGGTGACCATCCGGACTGGCGCAGGGGCGGACACCATTCGAATCGGTTCCGCGACGACGCTTCTGTCCGACATTCACGGACTCATCGATGTGTGCCAGTACGACGCTGTGGTAGATGACATTCTCAACATTTACTCCGGGAGCCTCACCGGGACAGTCGTGGACGGACGAGTCAACCGGACCGCACTGACCGGGCTCGGACTCGATCAAGGGATTTCCTACAACCGCATGGATCAACTCGGGGTGTATCTGGGTGACGCAAACGAGCATCTCGTGGTCACTGCGCTTCCTGAAGTGGCCAGTTATGAGGCAATCATCAACATGGGCGGCGGGGACGACACGCTCACTCTGGGTGCGGGCGACGATTTCTGGCACGCGGACATGGGCCGTCTGGCGGGTTTCACGCTGGGGATCACCGGCAGCACGGGAACCGATGCGTTGGTCCTGGACGACCATGAGTCAGTCGCCGCTCGCAGCGGGGTTTTGATCAACGACGCCAATGTTCAGAACCTCGGCATCGATCAGCTCACGACGATGGACTTCGAGTCGCTGGACGCCTGGCTGAACAACTACGGAAATACAGTCACCGTCTGGGGTCTGGGTCGGCCCGTCACGATCGAATCCGGGTCGGGCATCGACACGTTCAACATCGCCAGCATGACGGCCGGACCGGAGTGGCCGCTGGTCATCTACGCCGGAGCCGGCGGCGACAATCTTAACCTCGGCGACGCCGACAGCGGTCACGACACGATTGCAGCGACCATCCGGTTCCACGGCGGTCCGGGCAACGAGGAGATCACCATCTACGACCTCGACGACGGCGGGTCCCTCGAAGCCTATGGCGAAGAGGATGTGGACTTTCTCTACGTGGATTACATGGGCGGAGGCCAAGCCCTGTTCGACGGCGGCGAAGGGGCCGACGTGCTCCAAGTGGGGTGGATTGCTGAACCTCATACCGTCGCCGGCGATTTGAGCTTCTACGGAGGACCGGGCAACGACCGGGCGGCGGTCTATCAACTGGAATCCACCGCTTCAGTTCTGTTCGACGGCGGGGGTGGCGATGATGAACTGATTCTGGGGCGCACCGTCGAGGAAGCTGCCCGGCTCGATTACCTCGACGGGCCGGTCATCTTCGATGGTGGCGCCGGCCAGGATCAGTTCGACATCGATGGGGCCTCAGGAGGGTCGGATACCGGCGTTTCCATGCTCACCAAAGCCGTTCCGCCCGGTGGCAGTGAGGCCATGGCATGGGCCAGTTGGGGACCGACGGCAGCCGGGCTCTACTGGGCGGCTGAACACGGCACAATGGTTTTGGGAGGCGTGAGCAATGTGTTGCACCTCCAGGCAACCGCCCCGGAGTGCCAGACACTCTCAGTGCTCGTGTACGGAGACAGTGACTTCTACATCGAAGCGCAGGCCGATACCACGCCGCATACTACGTTGAACGATCTCCACGGTCAGATCACGGTCACCGATTCGGGCAACAACGACTGGCTGCACATCGACAACCGCGCGTCGCCCGATCCGTTGCGGGCGAGTCTGACCGATTCGTACTTCCAAACCTACGATGCGTCGGGCGCCGTCCAGGCGACGATCACCTACATCGGTTTCGATGGCATGGACGTGTTCCTCGGCAACGGCTCTGACGAACTGGCTGTGGGATCACTGGATCCCTATGCAACAACCGTCCAGTTCTACCTGGGCGGTGGCGACGACCTGCTCGAACTGGGCCGGGAAGGCGCGCTCTCCCGCTTGTCTGCGATCAGGTCGAACGTCATCGTCTACGGCCAGGACGGTCGTGACACTGTTGCCTTCCACGATGCTGACAACGCCACTACACACAACGTGACGTTCCAAGGCAGCACACTCAGCGGTTTGCTGCCATTCGGTCTCTCCGTGGATTTGGGTTTTGTTGAACAGATCAATGCCTACCTGGGCGCTGGCAAAGACTGGGTTACGGCCAATGTTCCCGGCTGGGACCTGCGCATCGACACCGGTGGTGGCGATGACCAGTTAACAGTCAATGACCTTGCACCAGAGCGGACAGTTCAACTCTTCGGCGGCCCGGGCAATGACACGCTGAAGTTGGGCAATGGGCTTGCTTCAAACCAGGGAGACGTGGTCCCCACGTTCCCATCGGGCGCCGTCGAACTCTGGGGCGGCGACGGCAACGACTTGGCCTATGTCTATCGGGCGCCAAACACCGCTCTGTTCAACTTCCATGGCGAGAACGGTGATGACACTTTGATCGCCGGAATCGTGCAGGCCTCCGGCACTGACCTTACCAAACGCCTCATGTACTTGCTCGATGGTGTCGTCTGCTTCGATGGTGGCGCTGGTTACGACACGCTGAAGCTGGAGCATACGATTCCAGGCAACGTGCTCGCCCGGTTCCACAAATCCATGGCGCCTATCGGGATCGAGATGGCTCACTTCACCGGTTTGGACATGGACCAAGGCCTGTGGTACGACGCCGATCTCGTCACCTTGAATATGGGTAACACCTACACGTCGACCGACACAACCGACGTGTACATCGACGCCACCGGGCCTAGCACCCAATTGTTGCAAGTCGCGCGTTATGGCGGGGTCGGGGCTCAGTTCCACGTTGGCACGGACCCCACCCTCCCGCTGTCCGCCATCCATGGGCATCTGTCGTTGTCTGGAAGCGGTTCGCTGGTTGAAATCAGCGAAACGGGCGTCAACGACGGCCCGGACGCGTTGGCGATGTCCTGGAGGGGGGCTCCGGTTTATGAGGGTTACGTCACCAGCCGCTGGTTTGACGGCTTAACGTATTCCGGCCTCGGGCATATCCGGATTACTCCGACGGACGCGGCTGATACCATTACCATCCAGTCGCTCGCGAGCATCTTCGTGACGGTCGAATTGCTCGGCGTTCAGACCACTGACCTGGTCGTGCTCGGACAGACCATCGGGTCGTCGCACGCCGTCACTGTCAACGGCGTCAAGCCGATCTATGCCGTGCCAATGGCGGCTGGCGGTGGCAGTATGACTCGGGTGGAAGGAACGAACCTCGCTGAACCCGTTGCCATCCGTGACGTCATCACTTCTGATCTCGCCACTCTCACAACAGATCACGGCAGCCTGGTTTACAATGGCTCGTACACCTGGAATTACTTCGTGTCCGGTCCACTCTTACAGACCATCGCGTTCACCGCCACGGACACTGCAGGATTCCAAACACGGAAGCTGTTCGACCTCGTGGCCACCAACGTAGGGCCGGTCGCCAACGACGATGCCTACTCCGCGCGGGAACAGCGGGAACTCGTCGGCAACGTGCTGGCCAACGACGCGAACGTCAACGACCAGCCCATAGTTACGTTGATCAGCTCCG
The DNA here is from genome assembly GCA_034677645.1 of Verrucomicrobiia bacterium. Classification (GTDB taxonomy): domain Bacteria; phylum Verrucomicrobiota; class Verrucomicrobiia; order Limisphaerales; family J093; genus JAAYVR01. Next base: position 4,431 of record JAXDCU010000460.1, on the reverse strand, counting down.
TCAGTCACGGAACGCTGGGACTTGCGGCCGACGGTTCGTTCTCGTATGCCTCGACGCCCGGTTTTCTCGGCGACGACACGTTCACTTACAGGGTCAACGACGGGCTCATAGACTCGAATGTCGCCACCGTAACGGTTCATGTCTTCGCCAACAACGCCCCGGTCGCACACGACGATGAGCTGACAGCGCGCCTGTTCCTGTCGATTAGTCCGGACCAGTTGTTGGGCAACGACACCGACGCCGACGGCGATGAGTATCTGCTGAAGGTCGTGATCCTCTCGCAGCCGTCACTGGGCGTTCTAGTCGAGAATGGAGACGGCACATGGCACTACGTGCCGTATGTGTGGCTGGAGCAGTATCAAACAACCTTCACATACGCCGCGTTCGACGGCCTTGCCTATTCCGAGCCGGCCACAGTGACGCTCGACCCCGAGTATCAACAATATTGCTACGACGAGCGGCCGGTGGCGAACGATGACATGATCGGGACACTGACCAACACGGCACGTGTCATCACCGCGGCGGACTTGACCGCCAACGATACCGATGGCGACGGCGACCCGCTCGAGGTGATCATCAAGTACCAGCCCGCGCACGGCACGCTAAACCCCAACGGCGACGGTTCGTGGATTTACACGCCCCATGCCGGATTTGTCGGCCTGGACTCCTTTGGCTATGTCGCCACCGACGGCATGAAGCAGTCGTACGCGGACAACTGGGCCTGGGGAGACGATACGACCACCGTGTCGATTCGAGTCGCGCCGCTTCTGCCGGCTCACACGCTGGCTGTCAACGCGGCGATGTGCGCGCCCCATGGCCCTCTGGCGGGACTGAGTTGGGCCTATGCATATCCCTCGCTTCAGGACACCCTGGACAAGGCTGAAGCGCTGAACACGGATGGAGATTCTAACAATGACATATCAGCCATCTGGGTCGCCGGCAGGCCGGAATGGCTTGACGGCGGCATCTACGTCCCGTCGCGGCGTCAGGATATCAACGAGGAACGGTCCGTGGTGTTCAAGTTGATCTCCAACGTCGCCATCGTCGGCGGGTTTGAAGGTGTCGAATCGTCGCCCAGCCAAAGGCCAGTCGATGAGAACACCGGCGAATTGGCTTACAAGACCATACTTAGCGGCGACTTCCAGTTTGACGATCCTAAGGCCGGCGACAAGGAGTTGAACAACGCCTTGACCGTGGTGTACGCCGACAACGTGCAAAACGCTTGCCTGGACACGCTGACGATCACGGCGGCGCATGGCGCCTTGGATGGCTGGTTAGGCGGCGGGTTGTACACCGAGTCGTCCACAGTCACCTTGCGTCACGTGCGCGTTGTCGAGAATGCCGCGGGCGGTGGTGGAGGAGGCATCTACCAGGCGGGAGGCACGCTCCTGCTAGATGATGTGTGGGTGCAAGACAACTGGTCTTGGGAGGCCGGAGGCGGACTCCAGCATGTCGGCGGAGACTTGGTCATCACCAACTCGGTCTTCGTGTCCAACAGGGCAGACTACGGCGGTGGCCTGCACTTGAGCGGAGGCACTGCAACGCTGGTGAACGTTCGCATCGGCGGCGGCACCGGTATGGAGCAAGAGGGCGGCCGAAACTACGGCTCAGAGCAAGGTGGCGGACTGCAAGTGGTCGGACCCATTGCCGCGCGCATGACCAACGTCGTCATCCAAGGAAACGAGTCCAGCCGGTGGGGCGGTGGTGGCCTTTACGTGAGCGGAGCAGATGCGACACTCGAGCTGATTAACAGCCTTATTGCCTACAACCTCTACGCTGGTGTGCACAACGCTGGGGCCACACTGACGATTCAGAACTCGACCATCGCCCGCAATCAGTTTGGCGGCGGCGTTTTCTCCGACGCCAGTGCCACCACCACGCTCTTCAACAGTGTGCTGGCGGAGAACTGGGACGATTGGGTCGGCCACGAAGATGCGATCGGCGCCTTCTCTTCCAACAGCGCAGCCAACCTCGTCGGCGTCGCCGCAGCAGATGCGACGGGGTTGGTCAACGGCGTCAAAGGAAACCTCGTCGGCAGTCCCGACCAACCTCTGGCCGCAGGTTTGGACGGGGAGTTCCGTCTCACCTCGATCAGTCCGGCGCTGGGCCTTGGCGATATCTCGAAGCTGCCCACTGACCGCGACGATCTGGATGGAGACGGCAACACGACTGAGCCTTTGCCGCTGGACGCTGAAATGAAAGCCCGCGTCACTGCCGGCACATTGAACCCGGGCGCCTACCAGACCATCAACACCGCCCCTGTAGCCTGGCCGGGCGGACCGTACTTCCTGGCGTTTGGCCAGGACCTGAACCTGGACGCCAGCGGTTCGCACGATCCAGACAATAGCACGGCCTACGATCCTTTCTTCGAGGAGGAACAAGTGGGAGTCGTAGGCTACGAATGGGACTTCGGCGACGGAGCTTTCACGTTCACAGAATGGAGCCCGACTACGACGCTCTCCTGGTTCGATCTTTCCGGCTTCCCACTCAACACCCCCATCCCAGTGACTCTCCGAGTGTACGACGCGTTAGGGGCGGCCAGTCAGCTCGGCTCGTCCACACTGACAATTGACGCGAGCATATCCGTGTCTGGCTCCACAGTCTGGGTTGGGGCTGTCGGTGCTGAGATACTGGTCATCGTTGATGGGGTCACTGTGTTCCAACAGCCCCTGGCGGATTTGTTCGGCGGTTTGACCATCAACGGCGACGCACAGAATCAGACTCTCACAATCGACCTCAGCGGCGACAATCCACTTCCGCCCGGCGGCATCCACTTCAACGGCGGTGACGGCAGCGACACGCTCACGATCGCCAACGGCGCATTCACCCATGTCATCAACAACTTCACCGGCCCCGGTGAGGGAACCATCCAACTCGATGACCGGCCGGTTATCACCTACACCGGGCTCGAGCCGGTGGACTTATCCGGAGGTGAAATCACCGATCTGGTGATTAACCTACCCGCCGGCGCCGACAACGCGCTGGTCGAGGACGTGGCGGGTGTAGCAGTCTGGCGGATAAGGAGCACCGACGCGGCCCCCACCTTCGAGGCCACCTCGTTCTCATGCCCAAGCAACTCGCTGACAATCAACGCAAATGACGGCGACACCGTGACCATTGCCAGCTTTGACCCCATGTTCAACACAGCGAGCATTGCTTTCACCGGGACGGGTGGCGGGAGTCGATTCGTCCTCCAGGCGGGAGAGCGTTTGCCGGACAGCACAGCCTTGACACTGGCTGGAGACGCCGACTGGGACTTGAACGGGTTCACCGAGACGATCGGCTCGCTGTCCGACACCGCCGGCGGCACAAAAGTGTCCCTGGGCTCCGGGCAACTCATTGTCGGCGGTACCGGCACCAGCACAATATACGCCGGCACCATCCGCGGGGCTGGCGGCCTCACCAAAACCGGCACGGGCACGCTGACGCTCACCGGCAACAACTTATACACCGGCCTAACGACGATCAGCCAAGGCACGCTCCAGATCGGGAACAACGACGCGTCCACGTCCGTTGGCCTGAGCAGCTTCAGCGTTGCCGAAGGCGCGATCTTAGTGTTTTACCGGAATGCCAACGATACCCCGTTCACCTCGCAGTCGATCAGCGGCGCCGGTGATGTCGTGTTCCGCGGCCAGCAGAACGGGTACTACGCCTTTCATGCAGGCTCATACACTGGGAGTCTGACTTATTCAGGCCGGACCGTGGTGAATCTCGACGATCCAATCGGCAACGAGTGGTTCCAGGGCACGCTCTGGATCGAGAAGGACAACACTTTGTCCAGCGCGGCGGTTCTTGAGCTGCAGAGCGGCAAGGTCTATCTGCGCGACAGTGGCGCCCTGGGCCAGACGGTCGCGGGGCTCGCGGGTGTCAGCGGCACGTTCGTGACGACCAATCAGAACTCGGCTCAGAAGCTCAACATCCGGGTCCCGTCCGGCCAGACATGGACGTATCCAGGCGTGATCGGCGCTGACGACACCGGCGCTGCCAACGGCAACGTCGCCGTCAACAACAGCGGCACAGGCACTCAAGTTCTCGCCGGGACCAATACGTACTCGAGAACAACCACAGTCAGCGGCGGCACGCTGCTGATAGATGGATCGTTGGAGGATGGGATTGCCGTCAACGATGTGATGGTGCAGTCGGGCGGCACGCTCGGAGGAAATGGAGTCATCAGCGGCGCGGTGGTTGTCGAGCTTGGTGGGAAACTCGCTCCAGGCAACACCCCCGGCTTGCTCACCGTGGACAACAACTTAACCTTCGGCCCCAGCCCTGCCGACCTCGACCTCGAAATCAACGGGCCAACGTCCGGAGATGACCATGACCAGTTGTGGGTGACCGGCTCTGGCCGGTCCGTGAGCCTGGGTGGCGCGGACCTGAACGTCACGATCGGCGCCGGCTTTGTACCTCAGGTCGGGGCCAAGTTCACGATCA
>JAXDCU010000459.1:0-10467 GCA_034677645.1 Verrucomicrobiia bacterium | reverse complement strand
GGCTTGGCGCGTCCAGCCGTTAGGAAACGGGTGCGTGTTGGTCGCTGTGGCCGGGCCCTGGAACTGGAAATCGCCGTTGTACACCAACTGCACGTTTTCGGTTCCAGGAATGATGTCGGCAAACCGGAGTCGGGTGGTCTGCGCCTCGGCACAGGCCAGAGCCGCCCAAGACAGGCAGACCAGAACGAAGAAACGACAATGCTTCACGACGTATACTGCGTATCGGACACGGCTGATGTGAATTCTCTTTGTGGTGTCAGCGCCGAACTCCGCTTGGAAACGCGTTGCGGCTGGGTGCTGATTCACTCCGTCGAACGTAATCCTACCGATCTCCCAATAAGCTTCGCGCCACTTGTTGCTGCCTTGGATAATGATGTTGTCCCGCGGGGCATTCAAGAAACCCTGGAGGAGTGGGCCTGCCCGTTTCAGGGGAGAACCGGCGACGGCATAAACTCCTGGGATTTGAGCATCAGTCGGGCAGGAGGGGGTGATCGTGAGGAATGGCCCGCCCGACTCCGAAGCCGGGCGGGCGCATCCCAGTCAACCAATCCACCAACTCACAAGAAAGCTCCAATCATGGAGGCGTCATGGCGATCCAGGAAAACCGACCGCAATTCTCCCGCACAATGCTCGAAGCTCTGGTCACCGCCTTCCTCGGTCAGGGTGAAACCGTCCGATAGAACGTTTGGTCACCACTGGCCGGGAAGGTGAAGGTCACCGGAGATCCCGCCGCCGTGTTCGTACTGCCCAGCACAGGGGTCCACGCCGGTGACGACAGACTCGGAGTGCCTTCAATGTGATAGATGTTTCGAGCCGTGGTCTGGTAGGTGATCGTCACATCGCCACCGCTGACCGAAACCGCTGTGATGGATTGTGGAGGCGGAGGTAACACTACTGCGCCGAGCATCGTCTTGCCCGTGCTCGGGTAATAGGCGTAATACACATCGGGCCCGCCATTGGCGGTGATCTTGCCGGCGGCGATATAATTGCCAACGGGCGTGAGTTGGTTGCCGTTGATCACGACCGTGCCCGTTCCGGTGATGTTGAGCACCGAATCGCCCTTGATGGACTCGGTTGCAGACAACTGGGCCAGATTCAAAGTTCCGCCATTGATTTGCGCGGTGCCTTTGCCGCCGTTCCAACCGAGGCCGAACATTTGTCCAACCGACACGGTCCCGCCATTTATGATCAACGTGCCGTCTGCTGCCGCGGTGTAGCCAACCCATAGATGATGTCCGAAACTGGCCAAGCCGCCGTCTTCAACAATCAACAGGGCGTTGTTGTTGTAGCCGACGGAGTTCCATTCCGCGGCGTTGGCGGCCGTCAGGCTGCCGCCATTGGTGATGATCAGCGTGCCTCCGGGGCCGCCATCGCCCATGCGCACAACCCCGGCAAGCGCTGCATTGGTCACCGTGCAAGGAATCGCATCGGGGACTCTGAATCGCACGAAGGTCACGTTGCCGGGGCAAAGGCCGCCGGTCCAGTTGTCGCACTCGTTCCACAAACCACTGCTGGAGGGATTGGCCGCCGGGTCCCAAACGACTTGCGCCGGGGGGAGATAGAGTTCAGCCGGGTAGATCGTGGTCTTGCCCACGTTGACGACGTTGTAGTCCACCACCACGTTCGTGCCGACACTGTTCGTGATCTGGCCGGTGCTGACAAAATACTCCGCCGACTCCTGGTGATTACCATTGATCACCACCCTGCCCGTCCCGGACACATCCAGCACCGACGCGCCCTGGATCGAATACCAATCATCCCATTCGGAGAGATTCAAGGTGCCGCCCTTGATCTGCACGGTGCCTTTACCGCCCTGGTAGCCCATGTCGAACATGCCGGCCACCGACACAGTTCCGCCATTGATGACCAACATGCCGTCCGATTCCGGGTCCAAGCCAATCTGCAGTTGACCGCCAAAACTGACCGATGCGCCGCTGTCCACCACCATCAGGGCGTTGCTGTTGTAGCCGATGATGCTTGCATTATCGGCGCCGCAAGTGAGGCTGCCGCCGCTGGTAACGGTCAGTGTCCCTCCGGGACCGTTCTCGCCCATGACCACATAACTGGCCACTGCCGCATCGGTCACCGTGCAGGGAATCGCACCGAGCACATTGAATATCACCTTGGTTATGCCGCCGGGACGGACAGAGTCGGTCCAGTTGGCGCGCTCGTTCCATTTGCCCGTAGTGGAGGGATTGGCCGCCGGATTCCAAACGGTTTCCGTCAGCGGGACTTCGCCCACGATCGCAAAGAGCGTCGTCTTGCCGAGGTTCGTGTTGTTGTAGTCAATCCCCACCGTGCCAAGGCCGCCGTAGGCCGTGATCTTCAAGGCATTGGTATAAGCACTCATCACGGCGGTGAGGTCGCCGGGAATCGTGACCACACCGGTTCCCGAAATATCCAGCACTGAACGGCCCCGAATCGAGTTACCCTCACTGTGAATCTGGGAGAGATTCAGAACACCGCCATCCTTGACGTTCACGTATCCAACCGCGCCATTGTTCTGCCAGTTCAGCCCAAGCTGTCCCGACACGTTGAGGATACCGCCGTCGTTGATGTTAATCGTTCCGATGGCATCTGTCGTCCAGCCAGTCCAGAGATGGGACCCGACATTGACCGTACCGAAGATTTCCGAGGTCCCATTGGCTATGTTCCCATGGTACAGGATGTTGGCGACGTTCAAGGTGCCGCCGCTTTCCACGGTCATGGTTCCCGTGCCTGCCGCGTTGTTCCCTTGTCCGATGGTTACATCACCGTTCTGGCCTGAACCAGCCACCGTCGTCAGGCTTCCGCCATTGGCAATGACCAGATTGCCCTTCTCATCGACACCAACCTGCAACCTGCCGATCGTTTCGGTCGTGGTCAGGGTGACGGTATTGTTGCCCCAGTTGATGCGACCCAAATCGGCCGTCGTGGGCACGGATGAGACGTTTTGCCAACCCGGCTTATTATTGTCCGGGGCGGTTTCTGTCCAGTCACCACTCTGTCGGTAGCGAATGGTGGCGCCCAGAGCCGGGCCAACCACCAGTACGCCCAACAGCGCGCACATTAGTAGCGTGTTTTTGGGTGTTGTTTTGTTCATTTGCTTTTTCTTGTTATGCCTTCGGCTCAAAGTCCGCACAGCGAACCCTTCGTCCGTCGGGCGGTTTCCATCACACGCGTTCCACTGCATCCACCGTGCGTCGCAGCGGCAGAGTGCCGCGTGACGTTGGACGTAACTCACCTTGCGTGTTTCGTGACTGAATCCTAACCCAAGCCTCGGGAGGTGTCTATTGCCGAAAGCGGGGATGAGCGGGCCTGCCCGTTTCAGGGGAGAACCGGTTCCGTAACGTATCAGATGTGACCCAGCGCTTCCATCGCGAAGCGCTCTGGGTAGCCCGCGGATTTGGCCCGCTCCGCTCAGGCGTAGCGGTACGAGCGGAGCGTAACGCCCTGGATGCCAAGTCCGCGGCAACGTTGCTTGAATTCGGTTGCCCGATCAGCGGCGCGCAAGTTGCGCAGATATGGAAACAGCGACCCAGTGGTCGGCAGAGTTCGGAGCACCGCCTCGACTTGATCGCCGAAGCGGAGCAAAGCGGTCTGGCCGGTCTTCCGGCGCTCGTAGCTGATCACGCGATTGGCCCAGTCGGTGTTGTCGGCGGTCAGATTGGCAATGTCGGTTTGCCACGCGCCAAGGTGCCAGGCCAGTTCGTAGCAGGCTTTTCGTTCGGGATTCCACTCCCGGGCTATGGCGGGCTAGAGATGCCGGCGGAGCGTATCGCGCGGAGGCGGAAGCTGGCCGACAAATGCGCAACTGAATGAGCCCGCCTTCGTCCTTCGGACTACGGCGCGGCGGTCCTTACCGTCCGTGCGCCCGCGAGACCCCGCGTTCCAGGCCTGCGTCCACAGGAACCTGCCGCCGTTCCGAGGAAACCGTAGAGAATTGGCTGAAAGGTTGCCGCAGCTCGCCTGTGCATGTCGAATTCGCATTTAAGCGGCGTTGCGTGTGACAGTCTCAGCCATCAGTACGAACATTACACTGTCGCTGCCGGCTTCGTCAGCAGCAGAATCACAAGTTCAGGGAGCAACAGTCTCCACGCGCGGGCTTCCTGCCACCGCTAAATGATATTCCACGGCAGTTACCGAAGAACGTGCGATTTTCATTCAGCTGGCAGGTTCTTCGCTCCAGCCGTGGGCGTTGCGAACGGCGATCATGGAGGCGAGGATGTCGTTCCACGTTTGCGGCCGCATCATGACTTCATTGGGGAACATGCAGCTGTCCCAACAAATGTGTCGTGTGGCGCGCGTGAGGTTGGAACTGGCGTCGCGAAGCCAGAAACCGGCGTGCCTTGAAATGTCGAGTTTACCGTTCGGAACAGACCGTGCTGCACTAACTTGATTTCCCGCGCCTGCCGACCTTCATCGCACGAGCAAAGTATCGCCAGGCTGCTTCCAGGCCCATCAAGCTCCGAAGACGGACCCGCCGCAACCAACTCCTTGGCCACCTTCAAGTTGTGTGCTGGCGCCTCGTAGTCTGGGTCAAGATCCAGCGCAAACACGAAGGCGCGGATGGCCTCCTCGAACTGCCCCTCCTGACAGAGCGCCACACCGCGTGCATTGGCTGCCACGGCGTAACCCGGCGCCAGTCGCAGCGCGACTTGGAAAACCTTCTGTGCCTCGGCAGGCTTTCCCTGCCGCACGTGCAGAATTCCCTGAGACACGTACCCGTCGGCCAGCTTGGGATTTACCTCGATCGCACATGCAATGTCTCCCTGCGCGGCTGCCTCGCGTCCCGCGAGCGCGTGGATCAAACCCCGCACCAAGTACGGCAGCGGTTCCGACGGCGCAAGGCCAACCGCCCGCGTGGCTGCGGCTTCCGCCTCTCCGTAGCGACCTGCGCGCGCCAGGATATCCGCGTGGAGCAGATGGCTACGCCAGTCCGCCGCCTGTTCTCGAGTCAGCCGAGCCGCTTCCGCCAGGGCAGAGTCCGCATCTCTTGTTACCATCTCCGACGCCCGGCTAAACGCTTTGCGTGCGGCAGTGAAGTCCGTCGTCGAAACCGAGTCATATCCGACCGACACGCTCTGGAGGGCGTTCAGGCCCGAGAGGTCCTCACCGACTGCTGATCGAGCCGCTGACCAGTCGCCCCGTACGACAGTACACTCCCAGCCTGAGTCCGCCGCGGCTCCTGTCCGTACGACACTGGCCAGCAGCGCCATTGAACCGATGATCTTCACAATCCGAGTCTTCATAGCGTGATTCGCTCCGCGATTCGTCTCTTGCTCAGCACGCCCTTTGACCACGGTTGAAGAGGGATTCCTATTCGCTGAGGTGTCGGTGATGCAGCTCCGTTCAGGGCGGCGCAGCCGAAACCGGATTTGCTGTATTAGCCAGCAGTTGGGCTGGCCGCATGTGCGCCTGCAAGCCTGGTTTATCGACTGTTGTCGGCAGCCGGCGCTGGACGCAGACAGACGCACATGGCGGCGGATTGGAGAGATTAACACCTTGAACGCCGAACCCGCCGGCTGCTCGCGCCGAGATAAGCTCGGGATGTGAGAATAGAGGAGACACCTCTTGAAACACCGGAAACCAACCGTGAATGTGGACTGGAGTACTCCTCGCGTTCTGTCCACAGCCGCAAACTGGCCGTTCGATTGGCTAAATCTATCAGTGAGGACGTTCAGCCTGCCGGGATTGGCAAGCGGTTATCGTGTCACCTGTGACCTGACAACTACTTGCGGCCTCTTGAGTTGGTTCCACTTTCGCCAGTGGTTATGGAGAACGCGCGTGAGTTTCGACAGGGCGCTCACGTCTCGACTAAGTCGCTCGATTTCGATGGCTGCAAAATACTTCACGACGTTGGGGGCCGACACAGAGGCTAGAGGCGTCAGAACACCGGCGCGCACGAGGATTGGTACGTCGTGCACATGGACATTCAGCAGCACTGCCACCTGTTCCGCCACCAGCCGGGCGGGTAGACGCCTTACCAGCAATAGGTCGCCGGGTTCCATACAACGTCACGACTACTGAGGAACCACGCCTCCCAGATTCGCGCACAGGGGGCAGTTGGGGTTACGGTCGATCAGTCTCGGCGCGTCTGCAAGAAAACCGGCTAGGTGGATGTTCCGGAAGTTCCAGTTCCGGGGCCGGCCGAGCAACACCGAGGTGATGGCGAACAGAGCCATGCCATCGGCCACAAACAGGCAGTCGATGCAACTCGGTATGAAACAGGGCGCTTTGCGGTTCTGCAGATAGCCGGGATTCATACACGCGATGCACGCCTTGCCGGTCTCCTGAATCATGATGTGGGCCTGCTCTGCGCGGCCGTCGACTGCGACATTCACCAGCGGTTTGCCTTTCACGTAGCAATAAGCTGCAGCCAGTCGCCGGCATTGATTGTTATCAACGCCCATAACGAACAGGTCGACATCCGGCTCGTGGCCGGCGGCGAGGACATCCTCAAAGTTATGGGCGTAACCAGTAATTCGAGTCGCGCCCGTGCAATGTGGGGCCACGCGCTTGAGAATCTGAAAGGCTTTGAACTTGAACGCGTCCTCCGGGAAATAGAGTTGACGATGGTAGTTCGTGGGTTCGCACACGTCCGGTTCGTAAACCTCGATGGTCCCCACCCCCAGGCGAGCCAGTCCGGCAACCGACCAGCTTCCGAGGCCCCCGGCGCCGATGACGCCGACTTTTGCCCGGGCCAACACCACCTGGCTGAAACCGGGCAGCAGTTCCTGGCGATGCGTCACGCTGAAGCGCCGGTCGGCGTTGGGCATCGGTTTAGTGGAGAGGGTCTTCGAGTGTAACCTTGATGACATGGTCTTCTCCCGGGACTGAATCGACGCCGTTGCCCTGGACGAGGAACACGAACCGCATCAAGGGTGAATAGGCGCGAATATATCCGTCGCGAGTGCAGATCAGCCCCAGCACCGCCGCGCCACGCTTCTGGAGGTTCCCCATGTAACGCCGGTCGATAGACGAGGGCGCCGTGGCAGACGGCCCGCTGCCCGGGTGGCTGTGGAAGGTCGCCTGGAGTCTATTCCCGTTGTCCAGTATCTCAATCAGCCGGGAGGCGGAGCTCTTGTTTGTGCCTATGAACCGCACCGGCGACTGCAGTTGGGCCTCCACCAGGCAGATCCGCGACAACAGGTGGATGTTGTCAATCCGCTGGCCCGTGAGGTAGCTGCCAACTTCGTCTTCGAGAGGCGTGTGATGCTTGATGCAGTCGCGCAAGAACCACGCGTCGGTGAGGAAGATCGGGATTCCGCCGGTGTTCAGGTTAATACAGGCGCGCATAGTCTTCCGCCTCCGCTTCGTTAAGGGTTCGTTCCACTTGGAGAATGGCATTCGAGGCATTCCGACAGCCGTGGTGGTGAATTTCCCACCAGTCGTCACTGCGAGGACGGAAGCACCCCCACGTCGGGTGCCGTTGAAGGGTATGTCGAGGGGGATTGCGCATCCAGATCTTGCAGGTAAAGAAGCCCTCCTCAATTCTCCCTTTCACCTTGTGGCGTGGCGAATAGAAGTAGCCCTCGTAAACAGTAGTGCCTACCCGCTTGGACCGGGTCCAGCCCTTTTCCTCCCAGTATGGCAACCGCGAGGGTTTGACTTCGATGCGACGGGCTACCCGAATCCGCCGACTCGGAGGGATCGCGACGATCGGCTCCGGCAGTGGCGGCCCCTTAAGCAGCTCCGCGAGATAATCCAGTTCGATCGGGGGTTTGTAGAAAGCAGCCAAAAGGGGCGAGCGCCCCGTTCCAAAATCGACGGGAGTGCTCGCCCAGACCTTTGCGCCGTCAGGCACCGATTCGTAGAGGTTTTCATCCATCGGAATGGATTCGCCCTCGCGATTGCGCGTGAGGGTGTAATCCTGGATGAACCCTGCTTGTTGCAGCACGTCCGCGGCGGTCGTGCCGGGATGGATCGTGACTTGCGTGTGGTTGCCGCTGGCGGCATCCGCTACCACTATCGTTTTCATGGTTTTTGGTGGAGCCGGCGCATGATAGAGCACCGGCAGCTTGTTACGGCTCATGTTCTTGTTGTTTATCCCCAGCACCGCGCTGGGAAATTTCTTCCGATTCGGAAAGGATCACCTGGTCAAGGAAGTCGATCAGCGAGAAGGTCACGACGCTGACACAGTGCCGAAAGGCCGGTGGCAATCCGCGATCAAGCAGACGGCATACGGCGGCCTGAGTCCGAAAGTCGGGGCACGCAACATTCACGAAGGTTGCGCCTTGGGCGAAGTCCCGCGCGATGTTGACCAGCACGTGGGGGTTCGGGGCCAATTCGATTTCCAGGCAGAGCACGTGCCGGCCCCGCCTGCCGCAAACATCGCTCCGGCCTAGTTCCATCCGCGAGTCAAAGCCGGCGCCGCTCATTACGCGCAGCCCGGCGGCTTTCATGATTGTGTGCCGTCTCGGCGGAGTGCCGCCAACCGTCTCCCCCAGTATCACAATGTCGAGCGGATCATTCATGGAGGAAGCGCTCTCCTTTCGTCGTGATGCTCATGATTTCCGCCGGTCGGCCGCCTTTGCCGCGGTTTTTCTGCGCCGATTTTCGGCTGCAACGAACCAGTCCCCAGCCAACAAGCTCATCCTTGACCCGGTTGCCCCGGCTTGAACCCCACTTGAGATCGCGGTAATGCTGGACAGTCGAGAGGTCTGGGCACTGCCGGACTCTGTGCAAGAGCGCGCCGTGGTCGTCAAAGAACCTCTTCTGGATCTCGCCATCGGGCACTTCGGGTTCATCTGTTTCTTCCACCACCCGCTCCCCCAAGATCTCGAGATACGAGTAGGTCTTGAGGTCGTCGGCTTTCTCCGGAGCACGGATGATCTCTGTCTCGAGCGCCGCGAATTCGGCAGCCTGGCGCGCCTCCAACTCGGCCTGACTCACATAGCCCGCGTCCGCCACAGGCGGATAGTAAATGAGGCGTGGTTCAGTGACGCCAACTCCGGCCACGATGGCCTCCCCCTTCTGAAGTTGCGGCAATCTGGACGTCAACTCCTCGGGCAGCGACATCATTTGTTGGAGCAGCCGGACGTCGCGCGGATTTGGCGTGCGGAGGGCGACAATCAGGCGCACGTCGGCGAGAACAGCTTCATCGGTGTCTGTGACTGAGTGGATGCCCAACCCCAGGCCGTAACCCAGAAACCGCAATTCCCGCAGGTTGCGCTTGAATGTGGCTGAAATGACCTCGCTGAGGTTCTTTTGGACCTCACGCGCTGCCTCGTCACGAATGTAAAAACGCTTAGGCACGGCCTCTCACACTCGCTTTCACTTGCGCCCGGAACAGGTGAATCGCATTGAGGAAACTGCACAGGTGCGACGGCAGACCCTCATAGTCGTGAACGATAATGGGGTAACGGTTGGAAATGTCGGGCGCCTTGCGGACATACGCGGTCGGGCCCAGAACGGCGTTGAGAGACGCAAACGCCGACGCGGCCGTCAGGAATTTCGGGTTCCCTTCCCGCTCCCCCAGGACGAAGAGAAGCCGTTCAAAATCCTTAAGGCTCGGGTGTGGATCGCCCGGTTTGAGGCCGCGTTCGATCCCGAGGAGCAGCCGCACCAGTTCCGGCCAAGTCTCCGTGCGGAGGGCAAAGGAATTGGCGAACTCGGCGCTAAAGGAGGAATAGTAGACCTGGGAGTTGCCGACCGGCTCCAGCATGTTCCAGGGATACTGGTCAGCACGAAACACCATGGCGCCGGGAATCGACCGTCCCTCGCCTTTCGGATCAACCCAATCCAAGGATACGTACTTCTTCACCAGCTGTCCCCCCAGGAATCGGAAGTACGTGGTCTTGCCGCTGCCTGTGGGGCCGCAAACAGCGGCGTGCTCATCGAGAACATCCATGTCAATCAGGAGAGGGTCGTGGTACGAGCCATCCACAGGATCGCACCATCTGTAGCCGATCACTACGGCCTTTCCCGGCGGCACAACCAGCTCTGCCACTGGTTGACTCTGCATTGCATCGAGGCTGCCGAGGCGTCGTTCGAGTATGTTGGCCAGTCTCCTGGCGGCTCTCTCCGCGAGCCGCCCTGAGTCAACGGGCGACTGAGCACGTTCCCACAGATCCACAGCGAGAAGGTCAGTGGCCAAGCCCGCGAACTCGATCAGCTTCCAGATTTCCTTGGCGTCGAAGTATCGTTCCAGACGGCTATTCATGGAGTGAGGCGTTAACGGAGTTGCCAGGTGTCGAACGCGTCGATCGCAGCTCGGAAATCGCGCTCACACAGAATCACTTCGCGTCCGTCAGCCAGGCGCCGTCGCCGTACGCACAGTTTGCATAGACCTCGGCCACAATGAGCGCAGTGCTGGACGATGGTGTCGAAGCCCCCGCAGATGCATTTCAGACGCACCTGCAGCAATTCCGCAAACTGGACTAGTTTTCGCGGTTCTTCTCGGGAGGCCAGGTTTTTCTCTGTTGGATTACGCTGTCGGGTTGACGGCGCGCTGGCCAGAGTCTTCACGCGACAACGCCTCTCCTG
>JAXDCU010000458.1:0-3200 GCA_034677645.1 Verrucomicrobiia bacterium | reverse complement strand
AGCACGCCCGCGTACAAGAGCGTTGGGAAACGCTTTATCGCCGTGTTGTATTGCTGGGTCGCCTGATTGAAATCGCGCCGAGCCACGGCGATTCGGTTCTCGGTGCCTTCAAGCTGGGCCTGAAGGTCCCGAAAGTTGGCCGTTGCTTTCAGATCAGGATAGTTCTCCACCACTACAAGCAGCCGCGATAATGCCGAGGAAAGCCGCGACTGCACTTGCTCAAACTGTTCGATTTCGGCCGCACTGACTGGCGCCCGAGTTCCGCCAACCCGCGTCTGGCCGACAGACGCCCGCGCCTCGACGACTTGAGTGATGGTCGATTTCTCGAAATTCGCCGCGCCTGACACAGTGCTGACGAGGTTCGGGACGAGGTCGGCACGCCGTTGATAATCCGTCTGCACCTGCGCCCATTTTGTGTTCACGTCCTGGTCGAGACTGACGAGACGGTTGTAACTGTTACAGCCGCCAAGTACCAACACCAGCGCCAACAGCAGAATGGCTCCACCGCATCCGAATGCCGCCTTCTTCATGGCGCAAGAATAGCCCGCGATGCCGCGCTGGGCCATAACAAACTCGCGCCGGTATTGTAGGGGGTAGGTTTCCGATCGGTCCGCCACACGAAAGCAGGAACGTGGACTGGAGCTTTAGCAGGTGCGCCTGGCGATTTGAGCAGGCGTCCCATCCGGCCACCAACTGCCAACAACCATGTCGCCAGGCCGCCGTCGATGCTGGCTTTTCACTGCGTTTACCCTAGAATCAACGCCATGGACACCGTCCGACTTGGCATAATCGGCATGGGCAACATCGGCAAATACCACGCCGAATACCTACTCAACAACAAGGTGAACCGCGCGCGTTTGACAGCGGTGGCGGATGCGTTCGCGCCCTTGGATGCATATGGGGGTCGCGGCCTGAAAACGTGTACCGAAGGCCTCGATCTGATTCGTTCAGGCGAAGTCGACGCCGTGATCATATCCACCCCGCACTATCAGCACACAACACTCGGCATTGCCGCATTCGAGGCCGGCTTGCACGTGCTGGTCGAAAAGCCAATCTCGGTCCACAAGGCGGACGCCCAACGCCTCATCGCGGCGGCTGAAAAGCGGCCAAAGTTGGTCTTCGGCGCGATGTTTCAACTCCGCACCGAACCACGCTACGTCAAGATCAAACGCCTTATCGATTCGGGTGACCTGGGCACTCTTGTGCGCGCCAACTGGATCATGACAGACTGGTACCGAACCGAGACCTACTACGCCAGCGGCGGCTGGCGCGCCACATGGAAAGGCGAGGGCGGCGGCGTGTTGCTGAATCAATGCCCTCATAACCTTGACATCCTCATCTGGCTCTGCGGCCCTCCCGCGCGCGTCCGCGGTTTCTGTCAGTTGGGTCGCTACCACCATATCGAGGTCGAGGACAATGTCACTGCATACTTCGAATGGGCGTCAGGCGCAACAGGCCTGTTCGTCACATCAACCGGGGAGGCCCCTGGCACAAATCGCCTCGAACTCGCCGGCACGCGTGGAAAACTCGTCCTCGAACACAACCGCATTGCTTTCACCAGGAACGAAACCGACATGGTCGAGTTTGGCGCCACCGCGACGACCGGATTCGCCAGGCCAGAAGTCTGGAACGTCGAAGTCCCATTCGACAACGCGCCCGCCCAGCACGCCACTCTCACCCAGAACTTCGTGAATGCCGTCATCGACGGAACACCACTCGTCGCCCCTGGCCGCGACGGTTTGCACTCAGTCGAACTCGCCAATGCTATCCTCTATTCCTCCCTGATCGGCCAGACGATCGCGCTGCCCGTGGACGCCGCCGCGTATGAACGCAAACTCACTGAGTTGATCGCTGCAAGCACGTTTGAAAAGAAGACTGTCGCCGTCTCCGGCGACGATTTCAGCAAATCGTTCATCCGCTAGCCTCCAGAGAGCTTTCGCCAAATGCCTCTGGCCGGCTGCTCACCCGCCAAGCCGCTCGACACTGGAGTGTCTCTCGCCGAACAGGGCCGTCCCGATGCGCACCATGGTCGAGCCCTCCTCGATTGCCACTTCAAAATCGCCAGTCATCCCCATGCTCAAATGCCGCATCGGCGCGCCCAGTACATCCTCGCATTCCGAGCGCAACCGTCGCATGCGCTGAAAAACCGGCCGCACTCGTTCCGGCTCGGGAGTCCACGGCGCCATTGTCATGAGCCCGTGGATTTCAAGACGCCGGAGGGCGTTAATGGCATCCAGTTCGGACAAAAGCGTCTCAGGTCTGTAACCGTGTTTTGTCGATTCGCCGGCGGCGTTGACCTGCAGTAGAATCGGCACGGTCCGGCCTAACCGCTCAGCCCATTTGTCAACCTCCGCAGCCAAATGCAGGCTGTCCACGCTCTGGATCATCTCAAACAGCATCAACGCGTCGCGGACCTTGTTGGTCTGCAAGTGACCAATCATATGCCATCGCAGGCGGCTCGAACACAAACCGATCTTGGTGCGCGCTTCCTGAACCCGGTTTTCACCGAAGAGTGCCAGACCCAGATCAGCCGCCGCGCGCACCACATCAGGCGGTTGACCTTTGCTCACGGCCATCATCACAACGGACGCCGGGTCCCGCCCGGCACGCGCGCAGGCTTCCGCAATGCGCGTTTGGGTCGACCGCAGGTTGGCGGATAGGTCCATTGTTCAACTGCGTTGCTTGTACCAGTCGGCGATGGTCTGGTTTTTCCGATAGGCCAGGCCCTGGAAATGTGCCACGACGTTTCCCTGGTCATCGCGCACTTCAATGCTATAGGTGCCAAGCTTCGCGTTACGCGCCACTTCACGCGCTTCAGCCAGCAAAGTCCCCGAGGTGGCCGCCTTGATGAATGTGATTGAGACGTTGATCGCCACCGCTATTGCGCCGTGCGAATTCGAGGCCGCGGCAAACGCGAAATCGGCCAGCGTGAAGATTGCTCCACCCTGAACGACTTCATAGCCGTTCAGATGGAATGGAGCAAGGGGCATGCGCGCCACCGCCCGGCCCGGCTCAACGGACACCAACTCGATCTTGCAGTGCTTGGCGAAACTGTCGTCGTTGAAGAATCGCGCAATAGAGTCATCGGCGGATGCTGTCATGGGACCCATCCCAGACCAGCGGCGCGAATTCGTCGAGCTGAAATTTGCTATTGCTTTGGGGGTAGCAGGCTCGCTATGATGATTGGTTTAGTAGTTGAA
>JAXDCU010000457.1:0-2699 GCA_034677645.1 Verrucomicrobiia bacterium | reverse complement strand
TTCAGAAGCGAACGGGGCTTCAGCCAGAAGGAAACGGTGAACCGTGGCGGCGTCCAGTTCACGCCCGGAAAAGATATGTAGTCAGCCGGCGCGGCGGAAGAAAAGTCCTGGCCGCCGGCTACAACTGCATTGGCCCGGGCATTTCCGTATTGGATGCCATCAATGTGATTAGCGGTCGAGTCACGGTGAGTTGCGCCGCCGGTGGCCTCATCCACGACAGTCTCATTCAAGTGCCAGACCCCCTTGTATCCATTCACCCACACGGCGCCGTTGGTCGTGTAGGGCGGGGCAATGACGCCGCCCTGGCCCCAGAACGCATGGATAAATGCGTTGTTCGTCAGTTCCGGAATCCGCACCCAGACATCAGAAAGGCCGCCCGGATCCCACGACTCGACCTCGAAGTCGAGAGGCGTGGTCTTGTCGGCGGCCGCGAAACGCAGGTCGCCCCAGGGCGGGGAAAGAAAATCCGCGTAGTCGAAGCCCGCGCCGGCGGCCGTATTGCTGAAAATAACCAGCGCCGGGAAGTTCGTGAGCGTTTCCCCGTCAGCCGGATACCCGCCGAACGCGATGGGCATGCGCTTCTGCCAGGTGAGCAGGTCCTCCGCGGCCGCGGAAAACATCGCGGAAAGCCCCAGTATCAATGACAAAGCCCGCATCATGTCGCGTTTTGTAGTCATCCGCTTTCGCTGCCTTTCCGCCTTCCGCCGCGGCCGCGGCACCACCCCTGTCCAACACCAGGTGGAAAACACGGAGCCCGTCCGGACATCCGCCCCCCCTATGAAATCGTGGGCCGGGTTCGCAAAGGACTGGCCGAAGCTGTTCGGTAACCGTTCACGACGTGTTAGTGACTCAAGGTCCCGCCCGCCGTGTGCGAATCCCTGAGGGATTTGGCACCAACCAATCCCAACACCACAAAGCATAGTCTACCCCCCCCCGAACGCAACCGAAAAAAAAGTTCTTTTTGGGCTGGACTCGGTTGGGATGTTTGTCGTACTCTTTGCGCCATGACACAGGTCATGGTACTGCAAGGGCGCGAGTTGACCGGCACGGATATCGAACTGATCCGCGCTCTGCTGGCCGCGCACCCGGCGTGGGGGCGAACGCCGTTGAGCGAAGAACTGTGCCGTCGTTGGAACTGGCGCAACGCACAAGGCCGATTCAAGGATATGGCGGCGCGCACGCTGCTGCTGAAACTGGAGCGGGCGGGCCACATCCGTCTGCCGCCGCGCCAAAGACCTTCGTCTAACGGCTTGCGGAATTGTCGCGTACCCAGCGCACCCGCAGCGCCCGAACTGATCCGCGGCGCCTTGCGCGACCTGCGACCGTTGCGTGTGAGCATCGTCGCGCCAGGCTCGGACGACCTGCGACTTTTCAACAGCCTGCTCGCCCGCGAACACTACCTCGGCCATCGCAACACCGTCGGCGAGAACCTCCGCTATCTCGTGCGCGATTGCTATGGCCGCCCGGTCGCCTGTGTGCTGTTCGGCTCGGCGGCTTGGAAATGCGCGGCCCGCGATGCTTTCCTCGAATGGAATACCGCGCAGCGACAACGCCAGCTGCAAAACCTGACCAACAACACGCGCTTTCTCATTCCCCCCTGGGTGCAGGTCCCGCATCTGGCCAGCCATGTCCTGGGGTTGATCGTCCGGCGCATCCGGGCCGACTGGCAGGCCAAGTACGGGCATCCCGTCCACGCGCTGGAGACCTTCGTGGATCGCTCGCGGTTCAAGGGAACCTGCTACCGCGCCGCCAACTGGCTGAGGCTGGGCCAGACCCAAGGGCGCACCCGCAATGACCGGGCTCATCGGGGACCATTGTCCACCGTCAAAGACGTCTACCTCTATCCCCTGGTCCGAAACTTCCGTCGCGCGTTGGGCGCGGCGTCCACACCGACACCTGCCGAGGTCATCGCGTGCTAAAGTTCTACACCGAAAAACAGATGCGCCACCGCATTCAGGCCGCTGTGGACGCGGCTGTGGCGGCAGCCGTCGCGCCCCTTCTGGCGCGCATTGCGGAGTTGGAACAAGAAATCGCCCGGTTGAAGAAAAACTCATCGAACTCCTCCAAACCGCCCTCCAGCGACATTGTCAAACCGCCTAAGCCGACCGTCGAACGCAAGTCGGGTAAACGACGCCAAGGCGCGCAACCGGGTCATCCCCGCCACGAACGAACGCCTTTCATGGAAGAAGAACTCGACCGCCAAGTCACCTACGAACTCGAAGGGCTCGATCCCAAGGAATGGGAAGCGCTCGACGAATGGGATCGCATCCAGCAAATCGAGCTGCAGAACTCGCCCATGGAGATTACCGAGCATCGCGCGCGGCATTATCGCCACCGGCGCACCGGCGAGGTGCGCTGCGCGCAACTGCCCGATGAGATCAAAGCCAGCGGCTTGGTCGGGCCGCGCCTCTCGGCCTATGTGGCGTTCCTCAAAGGTGCTTGTCATATGTCCTACACCACCATCCAGACCATGTTGGCCGACGTCTTTGGCGTGACGCTCAGCACGGGCCAACTGGCCAAGATCACGACTGGCAAAGTCTCCTCCGCGCTGGCCGCTCCCTACGCGGAACTGCGCGCGGCCTTGCCCTCGCAAGACCGGCTGGGCATCGACGAAACCGGCCACAAAGACGACGGACGCAAGTTGTGGAGTTGGTGCTTCCGGGCCCATGACTTTACCCTGGTCCACATCGACCCAAGCC
>JAXDCU010000456.1:0-21331 GCA_034677645.1 Verrucomicrobiia bacterium | reverse complement strand
GCGGCATTGACTGCGACCGATGTCAGTGGCAGTTTCGGACTGTTGGGTCAGACGATCATCCATAACCATCAAAGAAGGAGACGCGACATTAAAGCTGCGTCCGTCCAAATGCCTGAGTTTCCCTGTTTTGAGTGTAATCAGTGTAATCAGTGGTTTTCCCATCTGCATTGTTACGGCTATAGGCCGGGGCCCCCTGCCTGGTGGCGGGCAGGCACTCCAAACGCTAGCGCGAGGTTCGTGATCGGGGGTGTCAAGTGGCGCGAAGCGTTTGGAGTGCGTACGCGTCAGAGCCGATTTCCGAAGCGAAATTCATGCACAGACTGGCACGCATTTGAACTCATCGAGCCTAATTCAGCGACAGCGGATTGACGTGGACATCGTCTGCGTTGGATTCGGTCCGGCGACGGCCGGTTTTCTCACAACACTTTCGAAGCGGATTCTTCGATCGGACGGTTCAACCGCGATCGAGAGCGGCGTAATGCCGGGTGTGCCGTTGCAAGTGGTCTGTTACGAACGAGCTGACGGCGCCGGTTTCGGCGTGTCTGGAGTGGTGACACGCGGTTGGGCATTGAAGCAGAGCTGCCCTGAAATTGACGGAGCTAATATCCCAATGGCCACACCCGTTACGGAGGAGAAGGTCATTTACCTCCTCGACCCGGTCGGCGCCAGCCGTCGCCCCGCGTTGTTTCGTGTTGCCGATGCTCTACTGCGCGCGGGTGCTCGTCTCCTTCCCGTGCGACACCACGCATTGGAAATGCCCTGGACACCGACGTTCTTGCGCAAGGGCGGCGGGATTGTTCTCTCGCTTGGCCAGTTCATGCAATGGGTAGGAACGCAGATCATTGGATTGGGGGCGGTTCAAGTGTGGCCTGGGACTCCAGTTTCAAAGGTTCTGATCGAGGACAATAACGTCGTTGGCGTGCGCCTACTCGATCAAGGTGTCGACAAGCTGGGACATCCGGCGGACGGATTCATGGCTGGCATGGACGTCAGGGCGGCGCTGACGGTGGTGGGAGACGGCCCGACGGGCCAGGTTGGCCGGCAGCTCGACGAGCATTTCGGCATGCCGCCAAACCACCACAACCATGACTGGGCCGTGGGCATGAAGTTCGTCGTGGACCTGCCTGGCGATTCTCAGCTTCGGACTGGCACGGTGCTGCACACAATCGGTTTCCCAGAGCCTGAAATCTTCGGCTTTCTGTACGTGCATCCAGACAGAGTCGCCTCGATCGGCATTTTCGTTCCATCCTGGTTTGACAACCCAGTGCGCACCGCCTACCGCTATCTTCAACATTGGATGCAACATCCGTACATCTGGCGCCGCCTCGCGGGTGGGAGTGTTCGCTCGTGGGGCGCAAAGACACTGGGTGAGTCGGGCCTCCAAGGTGAACCGCACCTGGTCGGCAACGGCTACGCGCGAATCGGCGAAGGCAGCGGAAGCACAAACGTACTCACAGGTTCAGGTGTCGATGAGGCATGGGCAACAGGTGTATTCCTGGCCGAAGCCGTGCTCGAATTAATCGAGTCGAAGAAACCGTTCAACCGACAGAATCTGGCGGACACATACATTCGACGACGCCGCACCAGTTGGGTCGAACAGGAGGCGAGTGCCGCCAGACATGCGCGCGACGCATTTCACCGGGGCGTGGTTCGCGGTATGATAGGAATGGCATTGGCCGGATTGACCGGTGGGCGCTTAACTTTGCGGGGAGCGACACTCCCACCTTGGAAGCGCATACCAACACTTGAGGAGTACTGTCGAGGCCGAATTGCGCCCGATGAAGTCGCCGCGTTGCGCAACAAGTGCCGCACGGAGTCCACTCCCCTGCACGACGCGGTGATGGACAGGCTGGGTTGGCCCGCAATCCAATACGACGGAAAGCTTCTGATTTCGCACCAGGACGCTCTGTTGCTTGGAGGGAAGGTTCAGGCCCCGCCTGGGTATGCGGATCATGTGCTATTCAGCCACACTGAACTCTGCGCGCAGTGCATGACGAAAGTCTGCATCGAACTCTGCAGCGGCCAAGCCATCGTACCCGGGCCCGGCGGTGTGCCGGCATTTGACCGTGACAAATGCGTTCACTGCGGCACATGCCAATGGAACTGCACAACACCGGTTTCTGGGGGACTGAATAGAACGAACATCGCATTCGAGGCCGGGACGGGCGGGCTGCACTCGGCGGAGAACTGAAACAATCGGGCGAATCGCCAAGATTCCAATCAGTGCCAAGGGGCCCCACGCATCAATCGAGGCGCCGCGCGTCAGTCGCGGTGGATGCCGCGATCATTTGCTTCCTGGTTTGACGGCCGGAATCGCGGCCAGGTCAGGAGGCAGGCGGTCTGGGGCGTAAGTCTCGATTGGCATCTTGATTAGGCTAAACGCAGGCACGTCGAATTGGAGGGAACCGTCCGAGCGATCGACGATCATGGCCACGCCGAGCACTCTGCTCCGATGGGCTCGGACTATGGCGAGGGTTTCCTCGACCCGTCCGCCCCGAGTCACGACGTCCTCGACAACCAGAACTGGCTCGTCTGGCTTGAGCGCGAATCCGCGTCGCAGAGCGAGTTTCCCCTCCTCTTTCTCGGCAAAGATGAACCGCGATCCAAGTTGGCGCGCCACTTCCTGTCCGATAACAAGGCCGCCCATGGCGGGCGCGATCACTGTTGCGGGCCGAAGTGCGCGCACTTTGTCGGCCAGCGCGCGCCCGAATCGCTCGACTGTGGGCATGTCTTGCAGCGCCAAGGCGCATTGGAAGTACTGGCGGCTGTGCAAGCCGCTGCGAAGGATGAAGTGCCCCTCCAGTAGAGCGCCAGTGCGACGAAAGACTTCAAGGGCTTCTTCTTGAGTCATGGGCGTTCCGAGCGGCGTAGGGGGCCTCGTGTTCAGCGTTTTGGGCGAAGCAAGATAGCTTTCTTGGTGCTTCCCTCCACGGCAACGCTGTGCGTCTGGACTCCAGGATCGTCTTTGAGGGCGTTGTGGACTATGCGGCGATCGAACGCATTCATCGGTTCCAGTTCAACAATGTCGCCCCATCGCCGGACCTTCTCGGCGGCCTCTTTTGCTTTGGCGACCAGCGCTTCGCGGGCCTGTGATCGATAGCCCCCGACGTCGAGCGTGACCTTTCCGGCAGTCTGGTCTTTCTGATAGATCATGCGATTCACCAGATACTGCATTTGCGCCAGCGTCTGGCCCTGACGTCCTATGAGACGGCCCGGGTCGTCGCACTGGATGTCAATCAGGACACCGTCTTCGAGGTGGTTCTCAGCGACCGTGGCTTGGAAACCAAGCGTACGGAGGAACTCTTCAGTGATGGTTTTCGGGTCAACTGGCATGGGAAATGGGTTTTGAGTTTTCGGAATTGGCAGCTGTCAATTACGGGCACCCTCATTTTTTCTTGGCGGCGGGCTGCGCGGATCGTGGGGCTGTCGTGCCTGGGGTGGTTGTGGTTGCCCGCGTCAATCTCATCTGCAGGATGCTTAGCAGGTTTTGGATGGTCCAGTAAAGCGCCAAACCCGCGGAAAAGTTATAAAGCATGAAGACGAAGATCAGAGGCATGTATTGCATCATCTTCTGCTGGACAGGGTCCACGCCAGGCGACGGTGGCGTCAGTCGCGCCTGCCACAACTGAGTCGCGCCCATGATTAGCGGCAACGGATTGATCGGCAGCCCGAATACTTCTCCAATTGTGTCCGGCTGTGAAAGATCGGCAGCCCACAGAAACGGCTCGCCGCGCAACTCGATTGCGCTTCTCAACATCTGGTAAAGACCGAAGAAGACCGGAATCTGCAGCAGTATAGGCAGACAGCCTCCGAGGGGGCTGACTTTGTTCTGCTTCATGAACTCCATGAGTTTCATGTTCATCTTCTTCGGGTCAGCCTTGTACTTTTCCTGGATGGCCTTCATCTGCGGCTGGAGCAACTGCATACGCTTCATCGACCGCGTGCTGGCCTGAGTAAGAGGCCAAAACAAGGCTTTGATGATGACCGTAATGGCTATGATCGCCAAGCCGTAGGAAAGACCGAGGGCATGCAAACCGTTCATCGAGACCAGCAGCAGTCGCGCGATCCAACCGAAGAACCCGGAGAAACCCATGATCAGGTCGATGTTGTTTCCGTACCTGACCAAGGTGTTGTATTCCTTTGGCCCCGCGAACATGTCGATCCGCTGCTCGATCGCGTCGCCTGGCTGCAAGACACCGGGGGCGTATGCGAGCGCGGCCTGGTAGCCAACTGGTTTGGCAACCAAACGTGAGTCAATCGCCCGCGCGGAGGCGCTCGGCGCCGGCAGGTCAACCGGATGCGCGACAAGACAGACGGGCGCCAGCCGTGGAATGACCACCATCGCGAAAAACTGGTTCTGCACCGAGGCCCAAACAACATTGCTTTGGCCCGTGCTCGTGTAGTTAGGCCTCGGAGTTCCTGGCACGCACCCGAGAAGACCGCGGTTCGCGAACCACGCCTGATCAGCCGAATAAGTCTTGCGACCGTCATACCATTCGACCCTCACTGCCTGGCCACTGTCATAGGGGTCCATGGGCGTTGCGGTGCCAACCACCAGTTCGGCAGTGGGCATGTTCACTGGCGCGGCTCCGGCGTTTGTGATGACGACCGTTGTAGTTAGAAGACCGTTTGTGCTGACTTGAAATTCCTTTAGAACACGGAGTCCACCAGGCGCCTCCTTCTCGGCCCGGATGCCAGCGGCAGTGCGAGACAATCTGTAAGGCGTGACGTCACTCAGTGACTCACCGCCCAGCAGCGCCAATGCCGGCACCGCCGCGCCGTGATTCAGGTCAGCCAAGCGCGCGCGATCCGTGTCCGATTGCGATTTCCTGGCCCGTCCCACTGTCTTGAGATGCCGTTTGAACTCGACGACTTTGACCCCGCCTCCGTGGGAAGTAATCGTGTACCGAGCCTCCTCGGTTTCCAGCGTCAGCAATTCTTCGGGCGCATCCGGCTTCTTCCACGTCGTTGACAGTGTGACCGGCATTGTGAACTGGGGCGTGGGCGGGCTGGGGGCAACGGTGGTGTTGCTTGCTATTCCGACAGCGGCGATGGGCGTCAGGTTGGTCGCGTATGCCTGCCCTGTCAGGTTCGTCGATACCGGAGCAGGTTTTGGCGGAAAAATGCGGCTCACTAACTGCGGCCAAAGGAGCAGCAGCACGAAACAGATGACTATGATTAGAATCGATTTGCGGTCCATTTGCGATTCACGCCTTCTTGCGCGTCACTCGATTCCGGCGGCACATCCTCTTTCACCGGACGCGATTGCGCCCAACGCGCATTCGCGGCGCCCGACACTGACCTTGGCGGCCTTCTTGCAACGGGGCTCGATTGGCGGAACCGGGTCCCAACCGCAACCGCCCCACGGATGGCAGCGCAAGAGCCTCTTCAAAGCCAGCGTTGACCCGCGCCATGCGCCGTGGAGTCGCACTGCATCGAGCGCATAGGCCGAACAACTCGGTGTGAAGCGGCAACGGCCAAGATTGCCGAACATCGTTTGCTTCAGCGGCGATATCAGCCACCGATAGACCTGAAGGTTGAAGATCAGGTATTTCTGAACCAGATTCATCATGCGCCTCTAACCAGTCGGCTCTCCGTCATTGCCGAAACAAAAGCCCGTTCCACACCAGGAGCCACCTCGTTCGCGATCGACGGACGCGCTATCAGCACCACGGCCACTGGCTCTGAAAAGTCATGTTGATGTCGACGGAACGCTTCTCGCAGCAGACGTCTTGCCCGGCTCCGCGACACAGCCGATCCCACTTTCCTGCTCACAACGACGCCCAGCCGGCAGTCTGAGCCCGCCGGGAGCTTCTTCCAATTCACTATCAGACACCCGCGAACGATGCGCCTTCCACCAGTTCGCACGGTCTCGAACTCGTGCGTTTTGCGCAAGCGTCTGCTTCGCGGCAGGCGAAATCTCAGTGCCATCAGTCGTGTCAAGAGCCGCGGTCGCGGGTCTCGTGGAGCGCGGTGGCGACGGCCAAGGCGGGGACGGGCTATGGAACCGCACCAAGGCACTGCCAATGAGCGGTTCCACCCGCGACCCTCAGGAGTGTGGCCATTAAACAGGCGTGAGCCGCCGGCGCCCTAAGCGTCGGCGGCGCGCGAGCGTTGCTCGCCCGCCTTTGGTTGCCGAGCGGCCACGAAAGCCATGCTGACGCTGCCGTCTCACTTTCGATGGTTGGTATTGACGTTTCATGCCAGAACAGCTCGCCAGTGCGACTGCATTATCGGGTTGTTTTGTTCTATTAGACCTAGACTCACCGGCCCGTTCTCCGGTCAGCGCGCTGACGATCGACTTCGCGCAACAATGTCACACGCCCTGTGCCGGAGCATCCGGCACCAGACGTGCGGATGCCCGTTATCGGAAGCGATCAAGAGCAGCAATCGCGCTGCTGGTTGATTATTGAGCAGGCGGGCGCTCTTCGCCTTGGCGCGGGGGACGTTCTTCGCGCGGGCGGGCGATATTCACTGTCAGTTGGCGGCCTTGGAATTCCTTGCCGTTGAACATTGTCACCGCCTTGTTGGCTTCCTCGTTGCTCCCAAACTCAATAAACGCGAAGCCGCGGGACTTGCCAGTGAACTTGTCCAGCATCAGGTTGCAGGACGTGACGACACCTGCCTGCGAGAAGTAATCGTTCAGGTCCCGTTCCAACGTCCGGTAGGAAAGGTTCCCCACAAACAGTCTGCACGGGTTACTCATTTTGATATACTGTTGCCGCTCAAAGAAGACCGCTGGGAGCTGCACTCGCAGGTTCACCGAAGCCCGCCATCAAAACCATAGTATGCACGGACATCTGTCAGACCGACACAACTCGTTCTTTGGGCGCCGAGAGCGTACCAAAACAACGGCCATCGTCAACACCCAT
The DNA here is from genome assembly GCA_034677645.1 of Verrucomicrobiia bacterium. Taxonomy (GTDB): domain Bacteria; phylum Verrucomicrobiota; class Verrucomicrobiia; order Limisphaerales; family J093; genus JAAYVR01. The sequence goes on along the minus strand of JAXDCU010000456.1, from coordinate 14,459 downwards.
TGCATCAATCAAAAAATGATGAGCTTTTGGCAAAAACAGTGAAGTCCTGTCGCCTAATCGATTCATAGGCTTTCGCGCACGTTGCTGGACCGCCGCGCATGATTGACCGCAAGCTCGTGTTCATCTACTCGCCCGAGGTCGAGGGGCTGACATATCCGCCTGAGTGCCCTTTCAAGACCCAGCGCGCGGGTCTTACACGAGACCGGCTTCGGTCATTCGGCCTCCTTGGCACCGGGAACCTCGTAGAGAGCGCGGCACGCCCCGCAACCCGTGCCGAGCTTGAATGTTTCCACACGCCGCGCTATCTCGACGAACTGAAGCGAGCTGCCGCTGGAGACCTCACGGTGGATGGCTTTCAAATGGGCTTGGGGGGGCCTGACACACCGGTGTTTTCCGCCATGCACGACTACGGCGCGTGGGCATGCGGCGCGGCTCTGACCGCGGCGGACATGTTGATAAGGAGAGAAGCGGACATTGTTTTCAGCCTTCTTGGGGGGTTGCACCATGCGATGCCCGAGAAGGCCGCGGGATTCTGTTTCCTAAACGACGTTGTAATGGCCGGCATGCGCTTGGCTAGCGCGGGCCGGCGCGTGGCATGTCTTGATGTTGACGCACATCATGGCGATGGTGTTCAATATGCCTTTTATCAGCGGCCCGATGTGCTCACAATCTCCCTTCATGAAAGCGGACAGACCCTTTTCCCCTGGGGCGGGTTCGAAGACGAAATCGGTGAAGGAGCAGGCCGAGGATACAATGCCAACATTTCACTGCCAGCGGGCACGTACGATCAGGCGTTCTTGCTCGCCCTCGACGGCGTCGCGTTGCCGCTCATTGGCGCCTACAAGCCTGACGTCGTCGTTGTTGAGCTTGGCATGGACACACTAGCTGGCGATCCTCTAACGCACTTGCACTTGACGAACAACGTTGTGGTCGAGCTCATCCAACGATTGCTGCGCTTTGAAGTTCCACTCCTGATCCTTGGCGGGGGAGGTTACCACGTCGACAACACGGTGCGGGCTTGGGCGCTGGCTTGGCGCACCGCGAGCGGGACCGATGACGAGGACGCCGCGAGCCTTGGCTTGGGTGGCGTTATGCTTGGCAGTTCCGAGTGGGCAGGCGGTTTGCGAGACCGCGAGTTGCCAGTCGCTGACGACGTTCGGACCAGTGTCGAACTCGAGTTGCGGCGGAACATCCAGCGGGTCTCCAACCTGGTGTTTCCCTATCACGGCCTTAAATCCGCGCCGGCGAAAGACGCGGCCATCGGGACGATCAGCGTATGAACCGACTCGTCGCGTCCCAACCCTAAACTCTCACCGAGCACGAACCCTTTAGAACATCCAACACCCATAACAGAAACCACTCAGAAAGGACCGAACCATGGCAGAGACAAAAAAAACCGTTTCCACAACTTCGCTGCTCCAGGAAAGCAGGAAATTTCCACCCGCAGCCGACGTGGTGAAACGAGCCCACATCAAGGCCGATCAATACAAGGAGATGCATAGGCGCTCTATCTCCGAGCCCGATGGTTTTTGGCTTGAGCAGTGCGAGGTGCTGGACTGGTACAGGAAACCGACGGTCTCTCTGAAATACCAGTGGAACACGGCGGCCCGTCGCATTCAGCACGCCTGGTTCGAAGACGGACGGATAAACGTTAGCGTCAACTGCCTGGACCGGCACCTCAAGACAAAAGGCGACAAGCCGGCCATAGTCTGGCAAGGCGAGCCTGAAGAAGACGTCAGGACACTCACTTACGCTGAGCTTCATCGCGAAGTGTGCAGGTTCGCCAACGTGCTCAAGTCCCTTGACATTAAGAAGGGCGACCGCGTCTCGGTGTACCTGCCGATGATTCCAGAACTGCCAATCGCCATGCTCGCCTGTTCGCGAATTGGGGCGATTCATTCGGTGGTTTTCGGCGGTTTCAGCGCCGATTCGCTTGCCGGGCGAATTAATGATTCAACCTGCAAGCTACTGATCACGTCGAACACGTCGCTGCGCGCAGGCAAGAGCATCCCCCTCAAGGCCATAGCGGACGAGGCGCTCAAACAGACCTCAACCGTCAAGAATGTAGTCGTGGTCAAGCGCAACGAGACCCCCTGCAGCATAACTCCGGGCCGCGACCTCTGGTATCATGATCTGATGGCAAAGGCCTCCGAAGAAGCGGAGCCTGAGGTGATGAAAGCCGAGGACGTCCTGTTCATGCTTTACACGTCTGGCTCCACTGGCAGGCCCAAAGGCGTGGTCCACACCACCGCCGGCTACCTTCTGCACTGTGCAATCAGTCACAAGCACATATTCGACATACACGACGACGACATCTACTGGTGCACGGCGGATATTGGCTGGGTGACGGGTCATAGCTACATCGTCTACGGGCCGCTCTGCAATGGCGCTACCAGCCTAATGTTCGAAGGCGTGCCCACGTATCCAGACCCGGGTCGGTTCTGGCAAATTATCCAGAAGTTCAAGGTTACCGTGTTCTATACGGCCCCCACGGCAATCCGCTCGCTCATAATGAAGGGCGAAGAATGGCCCAATAAATACGACATGAGTTCCCTGCGGGTCCTGGGCTCAGTGGGCGAACCGATCAACCCCGAAGCCTGGATGTGGTACTACCGCGTCATAGGCAAGGAACGCTGCCCGATTGTCGATACTTGGTGGCAAACCGAGACTGGCGGCATACTCATTACGCCGTTGCCCGGAGCGCACACTCTCAAACCTGGCAGCGCCTCCCAGCCTTTCTTTGGCGTCGACCCCGTTGTCCTGCGGGACGACGGCACTGAGTGCGCCCCGAACGAAGGCGGCAAGCTCTGCATCAAGAAACCCTGGCCAGGCATGATGCGCACAACTTGGGGCGATCACGAGCGCTTCATCGACACCTACTTCACGATGTACCCGAACATATACTTCACCGGCGACGGGTGTCGGCGCGACCTTGATGGCGACTATTGGCTAATGGGCCGCATTGACGACGTCGTCAACGTTTCAGGCCATCGCATCGGCACCGCCGAGGTGGAAAGCGCGCTCGTGAGTCATGCCAAAGTCTCCGAAGCCGCCGTTGCACCCATGCCTCACGATATCAAAGGTCAAGGCCTCTACGCATTCGTCACTCTCAAAGAGGGCGTACAGGGGACGGACGAACTCAAGAAGGAACTTGCCTTGCACGTGCGCAAGGAAATCGGCCCGATCGCCGTGCCGGACAAAATCCAGTTCGCGCCGGCGTTGCCTAAGACAAGGTCTGGCAAGATCATGCGGCGCATTCTGCGCAAGATCGCCGAGAACGCCATCGATCAGATCGGCGACACGACAACATTGGCCGACCCGCATGTGGTCGAACTCCTCGTCCAAGGCAAACAGTAAGTAGCGCGGTCTGCTTTCTCGCCGCAACGAGAGCCGGGACAAGACGAGCTGGCCCGGCTCTCGGCGAACCCCGAAAGTCCCATGACAAATCAGAAGACAATGAACCGATGGTGGGTTGTGGTGGGTGGCATCCTTATTCAGTTGTGCCTCGGCGCCATCTATGCATGGTCCGCTTTTACGGGCAAGCTCACCGCCGCGGACGGGCCGTTTCAGTTCACCAAGACCCAGACTCAGGCCATTTTCTCGGTAGGGCTGCTTTCTTTTGCGGTAGTCATGGCGCTGGTGGCGGGCGGTTGGCAGCGCAAATCCGGACCGAGAACCGTTGCCTTGACCGGTGGCGTTGTGTTGGGTTTGGGATACATCATCGGCGGCTGCGCAGGCAACAGTTTCTGGGGCATTCTGCTCGGAGTCGGTCTTCTGGGTGGCGCGGGCATAGGACTGGGTTACGTGTGTCCTATCGCGGCTCTGGTGAAATGGTTTCCGGACAAGAAGGGCCTGATCACGGGCCTCGCCGTGGCGGGATTCGGCTTTGGCGCGTTGATTTGGATCAAACTCACCAGCGGTTTCAAGTTCGGTCCGATCGACTTGACGCCCGGATGGACGGGCCTTTACGGGATGGGTTGGTCAGTGAGCAAGGTCTTCATCTTGTACGGCGTTCTTTTCGCGCTCCTGGTTGTTTTGGGCTCGCTCCTGCTGCTCAACCCACCCGATGGATGGAAACCCAAGGGCTGGGCGCCGCCATCCGGTGCCTCCGCAGGCAGTTCGGGCGGCGTTGAGTTTAGCGTCGCTCAAATGGCGCGTACAACGCAGTTTTGGAAGCTGTTCTTGACTTTCTTCGTTGGTGCTACCGCCGGTCTGATGGTCATTGGCGTGATCGGGCTATTCGGCAAAGACGCTCTCACGGCGAACGGCATCGAGGCAGGGCGAGCAAACGACATAGCGACCACGGCGATGGGTTTATTCTACGCGCTACTGAACGGCCTGGGCAGAATCATCTGGGGTGCATTGTCCGATAAGCTGGGCCGTCGCAATGCCATCGCCATTATGACTGGTCTGCAGGGCTGTGTAATGATCGCGTTCTACTTCATGGGCGGTCGCGAATGGGGCCTTTATCTCGGAGCAGCGCTGATCGGCTTCAACTTCGGCGGCAACTTCGCCCTCTTTCCGGCGGCGACGGCCGACTACTTCGGCAACAAGAATGTTGGCTCCAATTATCCGTGGGTCTTCATGTCCTACGGGTTGGGCGGTGTGGTTGGGCCAATTATTGGCGGCCTGATGGGCGACGCGAGGGCGTGGATGTGGGCGTTCGTCCCAGCCGGCGTGGCTTGCCTTGTGATGGCCGCCGTCGCGATGACCCTAAAGGCGCCATCTGAGTCCGAAGCGGTTGGGCCCCGTCTCGCACAAGCACCACGATGTCGCTAGCTGTTGTCTCTTTGGTGCGCGGGAAGTCTCCTTGTCTCTGTGAACACGCTCCGTCGCCATGAATCCGACGGCCGCTTGCTTACGCGCGCGGCTCTGTTCGGCCCGCGGTCAGAGCAGAGCCCCCATCGTGAGGGAGCGGGCAGGTTCATGAGGAGCGTTGAAATCCAAATTGCTGATGCACATTGAAACCATCGACCAGACCGCGAGAACACGATCGAAAGCGCCGATGAATCGGAATGCTCTCCCACGTCCGCGAAACTTCGCGAGGTTTGAGGCCGCTGGCAACGAGCAGCAAGGCATTGAGGGAGCGACCCGCGCCGACCACAGCCGCGTGAATGGGATTATGCGCCAGCGCTCTCGCCGGATCACGCACATTGATCAGGCGCTCCGGCCGATTCCGCGGTCCTTTTGGCTGGGAACGGCACTGGCTCTCCTGGTCTCATTTCCCGCGTCTGGCGCGACCAATCCGTTGTTCAAGGCCGACTTGGGCGTCAAGGAGGCGTTTGACAGCAACGTGTTTCTGCAGGACACCAGTCCGGGGAGTCCCGGAGCGCTACCGTCTCAGAAGAGCTCGTGGGTAACGACTTTCAGTGCACGCGTTTCACTGGACTACAGGCCGAGCGATGCATTCAGCGTATCGTCTTCTTACACTCCAGATGTCGCGATCTACCACAGCGCTCACTCCGAAGACAATGTCACGCACAGAGTCGGCCTGACGTTCAATGGGAAGAGCGAGGACGTTTTCTGGGAACAGTCCAACACCTTCGTTTGCATCGACGGCGAGGACGTGGGACCGCTGTTTGCCAGACCGCAGGACGTCCCGGCCATCGGAGGAATTCCTCTCAGGGACAGACGCGATGCGCTGGTTTATCGGGGCAGCCTTAAGCTAACGTGGGAGTTGGGGAACTTTTTTCTGCGCCCAGTTGGCGCAGCGTACGTGCACGACTTTCGGACGGAGCAACGGCTTGCGGGGCCGACTCCTTTCATTTACGTGAACTTCATCGACCGGCAAGATATCAGCGGCGGTGTCGATCTTGGCTACAAGACCTCAAGCCGAATTTCGTTTCTGGCCGGTTACAGGTACGGGCGGCAAGACCAATACCGTGGTCCGTCGGTGTTCGATCCCACGGTGTTTGCCGACAGCCCGTACGACAGCGCGTATCACCGATTACTGGTCGGTCTTGAGGGCGCGCCGGCCCCTTGGATGAAGTTCGCCCTGTTGGGCGGCCCGGACCTGCGGGACTGGCAGCACGCCACACCTGCCGCCTTCGAACGAAGCGAGATGCTCTACTGGGTCGATGCGACCATCACGCTCCTGCCCACCAAGACCGACACATTGGTGTTGCTCAACCGTCGTTACGAACAGCCAGCATTCACAAGTCAGAGCGTGTACGAGGACGTCACATACAGCATCTCATGGAAGCACAAATTCGACGACCACTGGACCGTCGGCGCCGGGATGCAGCTCTACATCGGCGACTGGCAGGCGCCAATAAACCGCGAGGACTGGATTTACACGCCCAGCGCCTTCCTCACGTACACATGGAAGAAGACCAGTGTCGAGCTGATGTTTGCGTACGACTCGGTGGACAGTCAGGTGCCCAACACTGGCGGCCGCGAATTCACGCGCCTGATTACAGGACTCGGTCTGCGTTACTCGTTCTGAACCTGGGCAGCCCGTGGCCCGCGGCAATCGGTTGAAGGGCGCTTTTCGGCCACGTTAGGACTGAGGCGGGATCATGCCTGTCTTGCGCGCGTAGTTGAAGAGTCCCTGAGCATCGACAACGGGGCGCACATCCCCCAGAGGTTTCAACGTCCAAACGCGCCCCGTCGCCTTGTCCGTCACCGTCCCGGCGTCGAGATTGACGCTCGCCACGTCACCCGTTCGAAGTTGGTCGCATAGCCGATCAATGCACTCGCATGGGTACAGAGCGCCGGTTGCGACGCTGTTGCGAAAGAAGATGCGCGCAAAGCCCTGTGCCACCACGGCTTTGCAGCCCGCCGACGCAAGGGAAACAGGCGCGTGCTCTCGCGAGCTGCCGCAGCCGAAGTTAGCGCCAGCCACAACAATCGGATAGACGCTGTCGAGCTGACCATCAGCCACATAGCGAATTGGGTAATGCGCTTGTGGCAAGCCGCTCAGAGCATAGCATCCGAGTTTCTCATACTCATCCGGAATGGTGGGCACCAGATTCAAGTATTGAGCTGGGATTATCTGGTCGGTGTCGATGTTGTCACCTACGACATAGACGGGCCCAGTAATAACTGATTGCATGCGTCGAACGTAGAGACTCCGGCGGGCGGTTTCAAGGCTCGACCTTGCAGGCCGTGATATGAGGAGGCAAGCTGAGTCGGACAGCTGCCATGACTGATCAACAGCGCGAGAACAACCGATTGCCGGAACCGATCCAGCTCCCGATTGACGGCGTTCTCGATCTGCATCCTTTCCGGCCGTCCGACGTGAAGTCCGTGGTGCTCGACTACCTTGAAGCATGTCAGGCTGACGGCATCCGCGAGGTCAGAATAATACACGGCAAAGGCATCGGCGCGCTCAAACGCACGGTTCACGCCCTGTTGCGCAAACACTCCGAGGTGGTCGATTTCCACCTTGACAGCGAGCTGTTCAGCGGGACCGGCGCGACCATCGTTCATTTGCGCGCGGGAAGAACTTCCGCGTGAGTTCCGGCCTTGGCAATGGCCTGCGCCATTGGTGGCCCAGTGTGTTGGGCCGGCGCCGCCATGTCCCGTTCGGGGCTCAGGAACGAACAGTCTTATCTGTTCCTTCGGTTCCGGCGGATTCAAGCTGAGCCAGCTTCCGTTCCACGTCGCGAGCGACGAGCGGTTCGATTAGAGGGTCGAGGTCACCGTTCATCACGGTTGGAAGGTTGTAGATGCTTAACTCCAGCCGATGATCCGTAACACGGTTCTGCGGAAAATTGTAGGTGCGGATTTTCTCGTTACGCTCGCCAGTGCCGACTTGTGCTCTGCGTTGCGCGGCGTAACGGGCGGTCTCTTCCGCAACCTTCTGGTTCAGAAGCCGTGTGCGGAGCACTTTGAGCGCTTTTGTTTTGTTTTTCTGCTGTGATCTCTCATCAGCGCAGCGCACTGTCAGACCGCTAGGCCGGTGCAGGATGGTGACGGCTGAATCCGTGGTGTTGACACCTTGTCCACCGGGACCTGAGGCGCGGCAGACTGTTATCTCGATGTCGTCAGGTTTGATCTCAACGTCGATTTCCTCCGCTTCGGGCAGGACGGCGACCGTGGCCGTGGAGGTGTGGATACGGCCTTGAGCCTCGGTGGCTGGGACGCGTTGGACTCTGTGCACTCCGCTTTCGTACTTCAGTCGTTTGAACACATCGGTCCCCACAATGCTCAAGATTATCTCCTTGAAGCCCCCGAGGTCAGACGGGTTGCTGCCCATCGTCTCCACCTTCCACCCCCGCTTTTCCGCGTAGCGAGTGAACATACGGTAAAGATCTGCCGCGAACAGCGCCGACTCAGACCCCCCCGCTCCGGCGCGAATCTCGATGATCGTATTGCGCGAGTCGGACGGTTCCGGGGGAACGAGGCTCTCCTGCAAAACCCTGCTGAGCCGCTCGACCTCCGGTTCGAGCCTGCCGGCCTCATCGCGCGCCAGATCGAGCAGTCCAGGCTCTTTCTCGGTTTGAAGAAGCTGACGGCTGGCCTCAAGCTCTCCGAGCGTCTTGAGATACGCGGCTCCATCGGCGGCAAGTTGCCTGAGTCGGGCGTGTTCACGCGCCAGTTCTTGGAGACGAGCAGGGTTGCTGAGCGTCCCCGGTTGAGCGAGGACGGCTTCCACCTCGGACAGCTTATGCCCGATGCGCTCAATATGGGGTCGCAAGTCCATGTAGGATGGCGCCCGTCGGGAGACGGAGCACGCCCGCCAGCCAAACGCGAGCGGGCTCGGCGGAGCAAGCCGTTACTTGCGTTTCTTCTTGGCCGCCCTCGCCGCCACCATGGCAGCTTGAGCAGCTTGGGTCTTGGCCATGCGCTGCTGGAACTTATCGACGCGACCCGCCGTGTCCACAAACTTCTGCTGACCGGTGTAGAACGGGTGGCAAACGTTGCAGATACCCACAACAATAACAGGCTTGGTGGAGCGGGTTTTGAAACTATTGCCACAAGCGCAGCGAACTTCCGCTTCCTGGTACTTTGGATGAATCTTATCTTTCATGCCGGTCGCAAAGGGAGGTGAAATTATCACGGAATCGAACATTGACAAGTTCTAAAAAACGGGCTCAACGCCTTGACTCGAAGCGGTATTTGCCCGAGCCGATTTCCAGCAATGCCCGGTCGCCTTCCTGCCGAAGGAACTTCACGCCTCGGACACGCTCAATCGCCTGGCCGCCTTCCAGCACTCTCGATCCGGGCTTGGCCGGGAGATACACGGTGGCGGTCGTGTTGGCGGGAATCGCGACATCGAGCGTGAATTGGTCACCGTTCAGTTTCCATGAGCTTGTGATCTTGCCGCGAATCGAGGCGTACGTCGCATTTACCCAGTCGAACCCGTGCGATGGATCGACAATCTCCGGGCGTATGATGATGTGTTTGAACCCAGGCCCTTCCGTATCAATACCGGCCGCCTGGGTGAATAGCCATTCGCTGACACAACCCAGCCAGTAATGATTGAACGAGTTCATGCCCGGGTCCTGGAATCCTTTTTCCGGCCGCCAACCGTCCCAGCGCTCCCACATGGTTGTCGAACCCCAAATGACCTGCTGCAACCAAGACGGGTACGTCTTGTTCAGAACCAGTCGATAGGCTAATTCGGGCTGACCCGCTTTCTGAAGCGCGAAAAGAACGAATGGTGTACCCAAAAAACCAGTCGCAAGGTGATTGTCCTGTCCCGCAATGCTCGCCACGAACTGTGCCGCGACTTTCGACCTCAGCTCCTCGGGCACAAGGTCCAGCCCGAACGCGAGAGCATGGAAAGTTTGACCGGTTTCTTTCTTGCCATCGATGATCTGGCCGTCCGGCTTGATGAATGTCTTCACGAACACCGATCTTATCTGGGCGGCCAACTCCCTGTACTCGTCGCTTTGCTCCTTCTTGCCCAGAACCCCGGCAATGTCCGACATCGACCGCGCCGCGTAATAGTAGTAAGCAGTCCCGATCGCCTCGGAATGCTGGGGACCAGCCAGCCGAAGCCAATCCCCGTACGACCCCGTGCCGCGGATCATGCCCTTGCTCGTCTTGGCCAGGTATTCCATGTGGCGAACGAGAGCTCCGTAATGCTGCTCAAGCACACGCGTGTCGTTGTACATCTCGTACATTCGCCAATTGCAGACTGGGCCGGCATCGGACCAACCAGTATTGCCGTGACTGACGATGCTGACATGAGGGGCTACGTCGCCGAACGCGCCGTCGGCACGCTGCGAATCCTGGCACAGATCGACGAGCCACTTCGTGTAGAAGCCTGGCGCATCCATGTTGAAGCAGGCCGTTTTCATGAAGACCTGCGCGTCGCCCGTCCATCCGGCGCGTTCGTCTCGCTGTGGACAGTCGGTGGGGACATCCAGGAAATTCCCTTTTTGGCCCCAAAGCGAGTTCAGCGTGAGCTTGTTGACCAGCGGCTCTGAACATTCGAACCAGCCAGCGCGTGGCAGGTCCGAATGCACGACGACACCCGCCACGTCATCTGGACTTGGCTTGTACTTTAGTCCGGTAACCTCAACGTACTGAAATCCATGAAAGGTGAAGTAAGGTTCGTAAACGCGCTTCGGACCCGCGGCCAAGTAGTACGTGTCGGTGGCCTTGGCGGCGCGCAGGTTTGCCGTGTAGATCGTGCCGTCTGGATTCAGCATCTCGGCATGGCGGACCACGACTTTCTGGCCCGCGTCGCCTCGGGCTTTGAGGCGAACCCATCCGACGATGTTTTGGCCCAGGTCGAACACGTACACTCCTGGCCTGGGCTCAGTAAGTTTGCGCGCTGACACGCTCTCAATGCGCCGGATAGGAGCGCTTGGGTGGGCCTGGAGGTTGGCCTTGACGCTCGTGTCCACGCGCGCCCGTTGCCAGTTAGTGTCGGCAAAGCCCACCGAGTCCCAGCCAGGCATCTCCTACGATGCGTCGTAGACGCAACCCATCAGAAGATCGCCTTCGCGGACTGGGCCGGTGGTGGTTTTCCACGAGTCGTCGGTGCCGAGTATTTCGACACTGCCATCCTCATACTCGACATGGAGTTGGGCTATCGCCTTGGTCTGGCTCCCGTAGTAATGCCGTTTTCCCGTGAAAGCCAAATAGCCTGCGTACCAGCCGTCGCCCAGGATTATGCCAAGCGCGTTTTCGCCTCGCTTGAGTTGTCGCGTCACGTCGTAACCAAAATAGTACACACGCTTGCTGTAATCGCTCCAACCCGGAGAGAGAACGTCGGTATCCACCGCATTGCCGTTGAGCCGCAGTTCGTACACACCCAGAGCCGAGGCGAATATCGTGGCGCGCCGGACTGGCTTGGGAATCGTGAAGCTCTTTCGGAAAAAAGGAGCAGGATCGATATTCACAACGTCAACGTCGATCTTGCCCCACGGTTGATCGCCAAATGTCGCGACTTCAGATGCCGGTTGCCAAGCTGAGGCGTCGAAATCCACCCAGCTCCAACGGTCCCGACTCTCGCGACTCGTCTGCCAGGAGCTGTCCACTGGTACCACCACCGGATCGCCAGTCGTGAACTGCAGGACAAGGCGGCCTGCCACCCCGGCAGGACCAGGGTCGTTGCCACCGTTCGCCGCCTCGATCCCAATCGCGTTTGCCCCCGTCTGCAGCCGACCACCAACCTCGGTACTGACCAGCGTCTTCCAACTGCTCCCCTGCCCTGCCAGGTGGCCATTGACAAACAACTGAAAACCGTCGTCCGCCGTCATAAGAAACACGGCCTTGCTCAATGTTCGCCCGGCCGGAACCTCCACGATTCTCCGAAAACAGACCTTCCCCGGGGCCTGGTTTCCTGGTTTGGCCCCGCTGGCCCAAAACCACTTTTGCCCCTCCAGTCGTAACAATTTCTGAAATGCCGCGGAGGTCGCATCTTCAACCGAGCCAGCGGGCTCGTAAGTTATCCACTGTGCTTTCCAATCCGAAGGCTTGAGCAAGCCAACGGTCCACTTGGCTGGCTTGCTCCACTCGGACGCTTCGTCACGTTCGTCCCACAACTTCACTTTCCAGAAACACGCCTGCGCCGACACGAGGCCCCTGCCCCCATAAACCACGTGCAAAGACTGGTCAGACGACACTTTCCCGCTGTCCCAGAGATTTCCCAGGTCTTTCTTGAGTCCATCGAGACTACTGGCCACCAGGACACGGTAGGCGCTCTGCATGGCGCCTCTCCGGGTGCCTCCCGCCTCAACCACCCAGCTCAGACGCGGCGCCTCAACGGCAATTGCATTCGGATCGCGCGCATACTCGCATCGCAAGTCACTCGCGCCAAAGTCGGCGGCGAGGAGCCGGCTCCCGCCAGCCAAAGTGATCGCAACCAACCCAAAAGCGTTCAGCAAATGGAGAGTTGAAAGATGGTTCGTTTTCATCCGATTGAATCCTGATTATCCAGAAGGACCCGTGCTCGTGTGTGCACTTCTTGCACACGCGGCCGATCCTAATCCAAACTAACGTCTCGCTCTTGGGACAAACATGTCCGCATCGGCGTGGGTCTTTCAAGGCGAAACTAACCCGTAACAAAACCGCAAGACATCGACCGCGGTCACCCGCCAGCTACGATCCTAACTATCTCAAGCCTGTCACCAGGCGCCAGCATGCGCCGACCAAACTCGGATGGCGGTAGCGCCTCGCCGTTGTGCTCGACCACAACACGGCGCGGATTCAATCGCTGAGCGACGAGGAATTCCTCGACAGTGCATGGAATCCTAATAGCCATCTGGCGGCCATTGGCCGTGACGAAATGTTCTTTCACGAATGACTACTGGTTGCGGCGCTTGTTGGCGTTGCACACCCGCACAAGGCGCCATCCCAATCTTTCCACACCGGTTCATAGCCGAGCTGCCGAATGCGGTCGGCGACTTCGGATGGCGAACGTTCGTCGGCGACTTCAAACTGGCCCGTTGCGCCTGTTTGGACTTCAAGGGGCGCCGCCGCGCGCATGATCGCCGTGCCAGCTCCAGCCGTCTTTGTGCTTGTTGTGAGATGCGTGTGTTCTCGCCCTGCACCTGTGTAGCCGCCCGGTTCAGTATGGCTGCCGGCACTGATCAATGTTATCCCCAGCGGGATTAGACCGTCCCGAAGTCTGACCGGCTCGCGAGTGGAGAGGACGATGCCGACATCAGGCAGAAACAGTCGCAGCGCGCACACCAATTGCGCGAGTTCGCGGTCTGTAACGGATGCCCTCGGCGAGAAGGCGCCTGTGCACGGCCGCAGGCGCGGGACCGATACCGTCAATGAAGCCTTCCAACAGTGGCGCAACAGAAAGACCGCATGAGCGGCAACGCACAGCGCCTCGCCACGCCAGTCGTGCAAACCGAGCAGCGCGCCGATGCCTAGACGTCGAAAACCGGCGGCATACGCTCGCTCTGGCGTCTCAAGACGCCAGTCAAAATTGCGCTTGGGTCCCGAGTGATGAAGCTCCTCGTATCCAGCGCGGTTGTAGGTTTCCTGGTATATCACCAATCCCTCGGCGCCTGCGTCGACTAATCTGCGATAGTCAAGCGTGGCCAGCGGCCCTATTTCCAGCGAGATACTTGGCGCCTCGGCATGAAGCGCCCGCACGCATTCCTCAAGATAACCAACCCCGCAAAGTTTTGTGTGTTCGCCGGCTACAACGAGCAAACTGCGAAATCCGCTCGCCCTCAGCGCGCGCGCTTCCCGCACGACTTCCTCTACGGTGAGTGTCACCCGGCGAATGGAGTTGTCGCGCGCGAAACCGCAGTACGGACAATTGTTGACGCACTCGTTAGAAAGGTAGAGAGGTGCAAACAGTCGGATCACTCGTCCAAAGCGCTGCCGAGTAATGGCCCGAGCACGCCATGCCATGGTGTCGAGGTGCTCGGCGCCGGCTGGCGAAATCAACACGGCAAAGTCTGCCAGCGAAAGCCGCGCACGCCCGAGACTCCCGATTACAGCAGAGGTTTCAGACGTGCGCGCGCGAGCCAGCAAACCATCCAGCGCCAGCGCATTCAACTCAGCAACGAAACTCACCGCTGTCAGAATAGCAGCCGGCGGCTGGATGTCGAGCCGGCACGGAAGTGAGTTTCGGCGCCATTCACCGCGCAGTTCAGAACTCGAAGCGCGCTTCAGAGAATCGCCTGCCAAGCTCTTTCAGTACTCGCTCTTCTTCGACCACATCGCGCGCCGCGAACGTAACGCTAAAGCGCAGATACGGTCCCACATCGTCCCATGGCACGGTCGAGATCAAACGCTCGCGAATAAGCCAAGTCGAGACCGCTTCCGCTGACTTGAACTCCAGGCGACGGCCGTCGGACGTCTCGACGGCGCGCGGGGCTCGGACATACAGAAAGAACGACGCCTTGGGTTTCTTGGCCTCGAATCCCGCGCGTTGGAGCACGCCGACCAGCCCGTCCATCCGACGCGAATACTTCGCCGCAATCCGGCTCGTGATCTCCGGATGATCGAAACAGTAGGCCGCCGCGTGCTGTATGGCGAGGACCTGGCCGCTGTCGGTGTTGTCCTTAACGTCCCCATACGCGCGGACGAGCAGC
>JAXDCU010000455.1:0-6258 GCA_034677645.1 Verrucomicrobiia bacterium | reverse complement strand
CGCACGGGACATCGGAGCCTTGCCAGGGGTGCCCGCTCGCCCAAGCAGTCCAGACCAAACGGAAGACACAGGCGGAGGTTTTTCTCGAACCCCACAAGCGCTGGGCAATGGTCACGGCTGCTCCGGTCCTGGATAGCGAAGGGAACGTAAGCTGCCTGGTGCATTGCATAGCCGACATCACCAAACGCCGCCAAGTTGAAATCGATGCTCGGCAGACGCGGGAGCAATTGACTCATCTGGCGCGGTTCGTGTCACTGGGCGAGCTGGTGGGCGCCCTGGCCCACGAATTGAACCAGCCGCTGACGGCGATCCTGAGCAACACACAGGCGGCGCAACGATTGCAGGCATCCGACAAACTCAGTTCGGAGGAAGTGCGAGACATCCTGGCCGATATTGTGGCGGATAGCAAACGGGCGCGGGAGTTGTTGTTTCGGGTGCGCACTTTGGTCAAGAAAGAAGCCCCTGAACGCGGGCCGGTCCAAATCAACGAGGTTGTCGAGGAAGTTTTGCGACTACTTCGGAACGAAGTGCGGCTGGGGAATTACAGGGTCGAGTGTGAGTTGGATGCGGACTTGCCTTTTGTCATGGGAGATCGGGTTCAGTTACAGCAGGTGCTTGTGAATTTGATGATGAACGCTTTTGACGCGATTAAGGAGAGCCAGCAGCCGGATCGGCGAGTGGTCGTCAGTTCCACGCGTGAAGATGCCGGACAAGTGCTGGTTACCGTCCGCGATTGTGGGGCGGGCATCTCCGCGGAGAACATGAGACGGCTATTTGAGCCGTTCTTTACGACTCGGGTCGGCGGCCTGGGTTTGGGTCTTCCAATCTGTCGGTCTATCATTCAGTCGCATGGTGGGCGCATTTGGGCTACGAACGAGTTCCCTCGAGGCATGAGGTTCCATTTCGCGCTCCCTGTCTCGGATTGAGCATCCGCCATGAACCACATGGTAGGGACCGATTCCGCTCGGTCCCTGATTTCGCCAAATAAACGGGGACGCGGTGGAACGCGTTCCTACCCTCCAGAAGCTTTCCATGAGCTCAACCAATGCAACGGTGTACGTGGTTGACGATGATGCGTCCGTGCGCAAGAGCCTCGCCCGCCTGCTGAACTCAGCCGGTTACCTGACCGAGACCTTTGCTTCGGCGCGGGAGTTTCTCGAACACCGTGCCCATGCCAGTGTCGGCTGTGTGATTCTGGATGTGCAGATGCCGGGCATGGACGGGTTGCGTCTGCAGGATGTCCTAGTCGAGCGCGGCCATGGATTGCCAGTGATATTCGTCACTGGGTATGGCGATGTGGCGTCGAGCGTTCGCGCTATCAAGGCAGGCGCGGATGATTTTCTGCTCAAACCATATGACAAGACCAGTCTGCTGAAAGTGGTTGAGCGAGTCATGGGGCGGAGCAAGCGCGAATCGCGCAAGCGGGCCGAGCTGAAGGCCACAAGGGAACGTCTGGCCCGTCTTACACCACGCGAACGCGAAGTGCTCGGTCATCTGCTAACCGGCGCACTCAACAAGGAAATAGCTGAGCGCTTCGGCACCGTCGAGAAAACCATCAAAGTCCACCGCGCCCGGGTCATGAAGAAGATGGAGGCGAAGTCCATAGCGGAGTTGGTGAGGATGGCGCTGGCTGCCGGAGTGCCGCTGAAGTGATATGACTTTTCCGTGGACAAACCAGATGCCTGTAATTAGTGGTTTGTCCATCTGCATTGTTACGGCTTCAGCGCGTCGTATAGTTCGAGGTATTGTTCCCCGACGCTCGATGCGCTGCGATGTCGCACCGACTCGCGCAAGAACTCTCTGTCGCTTATGTTGACTTCACGGGCCAGAATGCGGCGCAGACATTCAGCTAGTGCGACCGCGCTGTCAGGCTCGAAAAGCAACCCCGTCCGTTCCCGCTGGACAATGTCCACATTACCGCCGGTGGCCGAGGCGATTGCCGGCAGGCCCATGGCCAACGCTTCCATGAGCGCCACTGAGCAGGGCTCGTTTGTGGACGGAATGACGAACCAGTCGGCGTCAGCGAGCGCTTTCTCCACGGACAAAAGCGCGCCATGAAACCTGCAGCGGTCGGACAGTCCATGGCGTCGCACCATTTCGTCAAGCTCGGCTCGATACGCTTGTGAATCGGGATCGGCCGGCGTGGGGCCCCAGTGGTCGAGCTCGACGCGGTTCCGATCGTCTGGTTCGAGCAAGTTCAACGCTTCGAGCACCAAATGCCAATTCTTCCAGCGCACGATGTTGCCCAGGCCAACGATTCGGATCGGACGGCCGCCGAGGGGTGTGCGTGGGCGATCGACCAACGGCAATGCAAAGAACCGGTCGGAACAACAAGCCGAGATGACGTGAAGACGAGGAGCGTTTGGCGGGATGGCATAGTGCCGCGCCATGTTAGGCGTGAGACAACATGTGTGGAAGTGCCTCCGCCGCGCAGCCCAACGGTACATCCAGGTGCGACGCGCATAGGCGTGGTTCGTAAAGAGCACGTCCTTGCCCCTCAACGCCAGCAATGTAACCAATGGGAAAGCGCCCCGCGAATGGGCGTGCAGAATGTCGAACGACTCAGACCTGAGGAGCCGCCGCAGTTCGCCCGCGGCGGCGAAGGCGCGAATCGACAAGAGCAGGTGATTGGGCGATTCGGCCAGCAGATACCGGCTGTGGCGATAGCGCAGAGGTGGGCTGCGAGTCTCCTTGTACGCGGCGTTTACCCAGACAACATGGCGGCAGCCGTGTTTGGCCGTGGCGCTGTCGAGGTTGCGCAACACCGACAAAATACCGCCGGTGTCTTCATCCGCGCCCAGCAGATGCAGGACGCTCAGGTCTCTTGGCTTGGCGTGAGTCGTTTCTGAAGCAGGTGATGGCACAACAGCAACGCGCCCGCTTGGAGAGAGAATGTCTTCATGGCGAATTCGCTGTCGCCGTGCAGGAACAGGAAGGCCAGAACATTCGCCAGCCAAAGGCTAGAAACAATGCTGCAGAGGCGCGAGAAAGTGTCCGCGCAACCGTAGGTGCGCAAGTGTCGAATGATACCCCAGGCCTTGCGCGAACCGGCATACAGAAACAGCAGCATGAAAGCCGTACCAAACACGCCTGTGTTCACCATCAACCCGATGAATCCGTTGTAGAACGTCCCTTGGTTGACATGGAACGTGATCACAGTCTGGTCCCAGTACACGGAGTATTCATCCAGGTACCGGGCAAAACCGCGCCCGATCCAGAAATAATCCGGGATAAGCTCAAGTCCGATCCGGAACAGGACCCGGCGGGCATACACTGTGCTGGCCGCGTCTGCTTGAGCTTGGCTGTCCAGTTGGATGCCTGGCAGGTTGGAGACTGACCGCTGGAACGCCTGCGGCAGCCGGTTCGCAAAGGCGTAAACGAACACCAACGACAACACAATGACGCAAGCAGTCAGCAGAATGTTCCGGGGCGTGTAGAACCGCTGGGCGTACGCCACGAACATGAGCGTGAAACCCACTATCAGAATCACCCACCGGTGCCCGCTCAGCAAGCTAAGCCCAAACACCGTCAGCAGGAATGGCAACATCAAGAAGCCTCGACGCGACACCAGGTCCTTTAGGCCATAAAAGAGCAGCGACATGTAAATGAGCGCCTGGCCGAAATATGAGAGGGATTGAAACCGCCGGATGCCGAAACGCATGCTTTGAATCTCGAAATTGAGGGCGTCGTTAGGAATCTCAAGAAAACTCAGCACGTACATCATCGCCCTTGGCGCGAATGCGAAGACAAAGTCGGAAATCAGGTAAGTGAAGGACAGTGTGTATTGGAGGAAGAAGAGCCTGGTCAGCATGCGTTCATCCGCTCTGACCATGATGAAGAGCAACGGGAAGATGGCGCAGATCAACTGTTGGAAATAGACGCGGCCACCCACCTGGCCCGATCCCAGGATGCGCAAACCAAAGCCCCTGACCAACATCGTAATCACCAACACGCCGCAGTACGCCACTGAAGCCCCAAACAATAAGCGGTTCTCCCGCAGCAATCGCGGAAACTCCGGCCTGTAGCGCCGAAGCCAGCCAGTGATGATCACCCCGCTCCATGCCAGGAGCGCGGCGAATTCCCAGAAATATGGGCGCCCAGGCAGCAGCGGCAAAATGAGGGCTGAACTGAATGTGCAAAGCGCGAGACAGAACGCGATCTTGGCGTGGTACGGGAGAAGCACCAGCCATGCAAAACCGGAAACCAACACGCCGACGAAAAACGGACTGGCGGCCAGGAACATGCCCAGAATCAGCACCGCCATCGCCATCATCCCGTACCAAAGGAACAGTTGAAAGCGGAGGCGAACGTCGATGGCGCTGCCGTTCATACGTCAGTGCGTTCCGACTCGGAGATTCTCGCGCACGAGACAAAGCGGCGGATGCGCGGCGGCAGGCTCACCCACCAGTTGGGCTCGGAGCTGCCCCGCGTTTCTGACCCGTCCTCACCGCTCTGGCTCCAGTCGTAGCCGGCATTCCAGGAATCCCGATTGTGCGCGAGCATCGGCATTCCGTCTATACTCCCAAACCCCTTCTGGCAAAGCAAGGAGCAAAGAGCCGCATTTTCAAGCTCGACACCGCCCGGCCAGTTCGTTTGATTGATCGGTTGTGACCGAGCTGGCTTTGACGCACGGATTCACTTTCATGCACAACCTTGGAGGCGTGCAGTCATTCCTCCAGCGCCACCGCCGCGACGACCCGAGCTGGGGTGTGCGGTCCAGGTTTCTCATCTACTTCGAGCGCCACTCAGCGGCCGAAGAACCCGTGCGCGGTCTTGGGCTGACTTGGCGACACAACATCCGTTCCGCTCGCGCCTTGTTTGCTGCGACCGCGCCTTGGACGGTGGGCATGCCGATGCTCTACTATAATTTCTGGGGAGTGCCATTTTTCGCGGACCTTGACGGCGCCACCAGACGCATCGGCTACCTCCATTCCCGCTGGCCAGGCCTCGAACATCAGATCGGTTCGCTTCGCGGTTTGCTCGATGGCGTGCTCTGTATCAGCGAGCCGCTCCGGCAGTTCGCGGCCGCTCGTTTGCCCGAGCTTGGCGCTGACCGCGTCTTCTTGCTCCCGACCCCCGTCGATCGCCGGAGCTCAGACACGATCAAGCCTCCTCTGGCAGGCCGGCGTTTGGTGCTCGGCTATTCAGGCCGGATGATCAAGGAGGCCAAACGCGTTGACAGGCTTCCCGCTTTGGTCGAAGCCCTCGACAATGCCAAACTCAATTACGAACTGCACCTCGTCGGAGATGGACCATCGCTGCCTTGGCTTCGGTCGCGCTTGGGGAATCACCCGCGCACGGTCATTCACGGGCGCCTCACGGGCGAACGCTATTGGGACGTGATGCGAACCTTGGACGCGATCGTATTCGTAAGCGACTACGAAGGACTGCCGGTCTCGTTGCTCGAGGCCCTCAGCGTGGGAAGCGTTCCTCTGTTTCCAAAGATAGGCGGTGGCGGCGAAGCTTACGCGCGTCAAGTGAGTCCGGACTGCGTCTACGAGCCAAATAGCTTCTCGCAGCTTGTCATGTTCCTCGCTTGTCTGGAGCGGATGCCACAGGCGCGGCTCCAGGAATTGCGAGACCGTTGCGGCGCCGCGGTTCAACAGCACATTGGCGACAGCTACCGTCATGCTTTCATTACCGCCATGACCACGCTCAACGGACTGGCACGCGTGTCGCGCGCGGATTTCACGGCCAGGCCTTCGTTCGTTTCCGACCTGCTGCCTTTTGCGTGGTTTGGCGGAGTGAGCGAGCGCGGGCTCTGGCGCGCCAACGCGCCCCCATCGAGCTTGGACAGTTGAAATAGATGCAGCCTCACGACCCGGCCGTTTCGACCATCGTTTGGCACTGTGGAACGCTTGTCCCCATATCGTTGAGACGCTGCCGCGGTGCTCTGATAAGACCTGTGTTGGTGTTTTCCGCGAGGGCGCGGAAAACCACACGCGAGGCGCGTGCGCTCCCCGTTGAGTTTGGGCAGCACACCCGCTCTCGGGTGTGGGTGGGTTGGCGGAGAGAGGGAGATTCGAACTCCCGGTGGGGTATAAGCCCACTCACGCTCTCCAGGCGTGCGCATTAAACCACTCTGCCATCTCTCCGACCATCGGGGACCTTATTCGCACGGCTTCGGGCCAAGGGCAAGCTGATTCGGACCACCGCCCAACCGGTCTGCGCCCTCCCCGTCCTGACTTGACAGCTCGGGCTGGTCCGCTCCGTTCTCGGTCACCCCCCATCAGCACGCCCGCCAATCTGACCGCCACC
>JAXDCU010000454.1:0-2776 GCA_034677645.1 Verrucomicrobiia bacterium | reverse complement strand
CGACGGCAATGGGGTCCCGCTCGCTACGAACGCACCGAAGAACTTCGATGTCGTCTTCCGCATCTTCGACGACCAGAACGCTGGCAACAGGCTCTGGTCCGAGCAACAGACGGTCACGGTGGACAGTGGATATTTCAGTGTGCTGCTGGGCGAGGGCAGCGACGAGGGGAGCGAATCGCGCCCAGCGCTTTCGACGTTGTTCATCGGCGCCACCGCTTCCGACAGATTCGTTCAAATGACCGTCAAGGGTATCGGGTCGGGCGGCAGCGACGCTACAATCCTGCCGCGTCTGCGCCTTTTGGCATCGCCCTACTCATACCTGGCCAAACACGCGATCAATGCCGCCAGGCTCGTTAACGACAACAGTCAGCAGGTCGTGACCATTACGGGCACCAGTGTAGGCATCAACAAGAGCAGCCCCAGCGTCGCGCTCGACGTCGTGGGCGCGGCGAAAGTGTCAGGCTCGCTTGTTGTAAACGGCTTGACGAACACCGGCGTCAGCCGCCTAGAAGGAGACGTCACCGTAGTCGACAAGATAACAGCAAGCCGCAGCTATGCATCCACGATGAACTTCAGCCTGGACGGCAGTGCATACGCCACCATCAAGAGCGTCTCCGGGGGCAACAACCCCGTCATCAACTGGGATGCCTACGATTGGCTGGCCTACAAGCGAGCTGAGAACGAATATGATTTTCGCATCGCCTCAGCTTCAAAACTCCGCATCAACAGCGACAAGGTCATCGTAGACGCCCCAGGCGGCATCGATGGCCGCGGCACCATCCCCAAAGGCGGCATCATCATGTGGTCGGGCGCGACCGTCCCCGACGGTTGGGCTTTGTGCAACGGGCAAACCGTGAATGGGGTCGCCACGCCCAACTTAAGCGGGCGATTTATCCTGGCCTCAGGTTCGGGCAGCGGCCTTACAGCGCGCACGATCGGTCAGAGCGGGGGCGAAGAGATGCATACGCTGAGCGTGAATGAGATGCCTTCGCATAACCATCCAACCAGTGTGGGCACGGTCGGGTACGCGGCGGCTTGGAACGGCTCCGAAGAAGCCACAAGGGCACCCAACCAAGGGCGTAACAATGGGAATCAGACCTTCCCTTCCGCTAACAAGGGCGGTGGGCAGGCCCACAGTAACATGCCGCCATACTACGTACTGGCTTTTATCATGCGCGTGTATTGAGTCGCGCAACCTGACCGCGGAAATAGCCTGCAATCCTTCACAAGCTGGTCTATGCAAATCCCCTGGAAAATACCATTGGCGTTGGGCGGGCTACTGGCCGGCTTGAGCACGGCCCTGGCCGCCATCCCGCTGCCGCTTGAATTCAGGCAGAACGCCACCACGTACAATCTCCAGTCCCAGCGCGGCGTGCCAATTTCGATAACGAAGGGCACGCCACCCGGCTCCGATGGCCGGTCACCTAAACAGGCCGATCAGGAAGCAGATGGCCTGACAGTCAATCCGCCAACGACCAACCAATTCCGCGGTCTGGCATCCTTTGGCGCGATTCCGGGGCTTGTTCAAAGCGACTGGATGGCCGTTAGCAATTCCACCGTCCTACACAATGGCACTACGCCCTTCAACGGCGAAGTAGCCCAGGAAATGCGGCTGCCACTCGCCATGTCCAACGACGTTGTGGCGATAGTCCTTAGACGCGGTCAGATTGCTGCTCCATACTTGAGCCGGCAGATTTCATTCAAGTTTGGGGCCATAGTGGAAGTCCCGGAGACGGACGAAAGTGGCCAGCTTCTTACGGTGGTCAAGGAAACATATTGGTTGGCCGAGCCATATACTACCAACAAACACGACAAGGCTGGCTACTACTGGAGCCCCAACGCGCGCAAAGTATTCGCCGTCCAGGCCGGCCCCGTCTTCGTTGCATGGAAAAAGGCGGAACCATACACCGCCCCCACCAAACCCGCGGGCTACGAGAATCCCGGCGGACCGCCAAGCTTCGAGACCAATGGCGCCAGCATCTACCTGCTCTACACCATGCGCTACGTGGTTTCAGGCAGCCCAGTCAAGCAACCGCGCAAAATCTACTGGACCGAGCGGGGTTTCCAGAACCTTGGAAAACCGGTGTCCGTCCCGACAGCTCGGGTAGGCAACATCCAGATCGTGTATAACGAGGCCTTCCCCCGGACTGTAGACGAGGAGTATAGCGATCCGAGCGATACCAGCGCGACCGAGGGTTCCAGCAGCCAGACGCTGGAGGAAAAGAGGACATTGTGGTATGACAAACAGCAAGGCAACCTCCACGCATATAACAAGGAAGGCCGGGTGTTTGTAGAGTTGCTCGGCGACACACGCAGTGACGAAAGTCGAGTGCATTTAGGTTTTGAGATCGTGGATGTCTTCAAGCAGCCCACGCCCGCCGATGTCACAATTGACCTGGGCGAACGCATTATGCCGCCCCCACCCGGTGAGGTAACGGACCTATTCCCAGAGCCAATACAGCAGGGCGGCAATAGCTTCACGTATCAGCGACAAGTGGCGGGCGCCGACCGCCCCGAGTATTACGCGACACGCGAGACCGTGAACTTGAATGATTATCTAATGCATTGGATGGAGCAAGGCGTCGAAGGGCTAAAATGGCCCGCGCTGTTTGGTCGCTACAAACTGGCTTGGCCCACCGACGTGGCTAGGTACAGCCATTACGTCCGTCCTCCGGCTGCCACTGAGAACGAAGCGAAGCAGACCGCCGTCGCTCTCGCTACACTCAACGTGCCAACAATCGAGTATCAGGACCCGATGGACCGTCCGCGAGCCAAG
>JAXDCU010000453.1:0-4259 GCA_034677645.1 Verrucomicrobiia bacterium | reverse complement strand
CCGTCAGCCCAAACGAGCAGGAAACCGCTGGCGGGGATCACGATGCCGGGGCGAATCACCGATGCATTCCAGTCGTTGGTGTTGTCAGTCAGCGCATAACCTGACAGATCGACTGGCAGCGTGTTTGGATTGTACAGCTCGAGCCAATCGTCGGTGGCCAAGTCGGCCGGATCGAGAATAAAGCCGGTGTTGCTGGCCATCCATTCGTTGATCGCGAGCGGCATGGGCGGTCGGGGCAGGGCGTTGGGCAGGCCTGGCGTCGGCACGTAGAACTCGAAACGTCTGACGCGCTGACCGTCCGGGAACGACCCGTGCGACAGGTCGGCGTGCGCTGCGGTGTACGCCAGTTCGTCGAGCACCTCGACGCGTCTCTCGTTCAGGCGCGACAAGATGACGATCCCTGATGGCGCAGCCAGGCGGAAATCCGTGTGCCACTCCGTTTGGTTGGATTGCTCAGGTTGATTGTCCGCGAAGACGACCTTGAACTCACCAGGATCGAGGGCAGCGCCGACTGGGAAGGCCCACTGGAGCAGGTTTGTGTGATTGTCGGCAAGGTAGAGGCCGTCCAGAGTCAGTTGCGCTGGCCCCGAATTGTGGAGTTCGATCCAGGGCTCATGCTCCCCTGCCCCATCGACGTAACCGTTGGCATTGAAGGACTGCACTTCGTTGAGCCAGAGCTTCGGGAAATCGGGAAGCACAGCACTAAGGGAGTTTGGCCGGCCGGGTGTGGCCGTGGATTCTTCGAGACCGGCGTTCGGGGCGGGGTCAACGGTCGCGTTTAGCCCCGTGCCTGAAAGGCGAATGGTCAACGGTCCGGCGTTGGTGCTTTGCAGGCACCAGAAACTCAGCGCGTAGGCTCCACCGCTCGTCAAAGCTGGCCGGATATCCTGGTAGATCGCGTTGCCGCTGCCGGACCCAGGCGCGGTGGCGACGAGGTGGAGGCTTGACGCGCCAGAGTGTTTAACGGCACTGCTCAAGGTGGACTGGGCGAAGTTCGCCGTCAGAGTCCACGTGCCTGTGAGCGAGGACTCGAAATCGCCATTGGCGAGCAGGTTCGAGCCAACCTCCGGCTGAGCGCCGGCAACCAGCGTGACGTCGTCGATGTAGATGTCACCCGCGCTCTGGAGATAGATGTAGAGCCTTGAGCTGCTGGCGACGCCCGTTGCCGTGAAACGCACCCACTGGGGAGGAAGGGGCTCGCCGGACTGGCCGATGTCCCAATTTGCCGGACGTGTATTGTCCTGCGCGGCGTCCACAAGCTGAAGGGATGTTCCGGGCGACGGTGTTGGCCATGGCGGAATCGTCTGGTAGCGCACCTCGTCGACGACCAGGTGGTCAGCCTGCGATGCGCCTGGGGCGATAAGAGTGAGCGTCTCTCCCTCCGCTTGCAAGTTGCCTGGATAGACATCGAAAATGGGCGCGCTTGAACCATACACGATTTCGAATGCGACCGGGTCCTTGGCCAGGACAACGAAGCTGCCCGGAGCTATGAATGCTCCGGAAGGAAACGTGTAATCGAGGCCATCGAAAATCCAGCCCGACACATCAAATCCGAAATCCTCCGATGTATTGTACAACTCCACGTACTCGGCTCGCGGGATGAGCGGGGTGGACGCGATTTCGTTGATCACGATCGTGTCTTGCGGTGAAGGGGCGGTTCCGGTATAAACCACGCTCAGCTCGGCGCGGACTTCTGGGAGTGGATGGCCGTGGGGACCGAGCCCCGCAAGGACCAGCCGATTGGCGCCTGGTTCCACAGGCAGGCTGACAGTCCAGTTGCTGACCGTGGTCCAAGTCAATGGCCAGGCGACGCCGTCGATGGTGAGGGTTTTCAGGACGATTGGCGCCGTTCCCGACAGCGTGACGAGGTTTGAAGCGACGGTGAGGTTCGTATCCCCGGCAACCGCAAAGGGCGCATCAGCCGCCGCGAGTTGCTTGAGCAGGGGGGCTCGCCGTTCTCGAAACCACGTCTTGAGGGCGTTGGGATTCGTCAACGCGCTTCCATCGCATAAGGTCACTCCGTTGGCGACAAGCGATGCGTACTTCGCATCCATGACAGGATCGCATTGGGTGCTCTGAAGCGGGCCTTCGACCGCGGCCAGAACGGCGTGGAAATACGCGCGTCTGAAACCAGGATGGTTGTACATGCGGGTGACGGTGGGGTCGTCCGCATTGAACAGAGGCCCCGCCGAGGCGGTGTAGTCGCTGGAGAACCGGGGCGAAACCAGCATGAGCCAGTCGAGGTCAAACGCGTAAAGCTGCCAGCGGCCCGCCTCTGGTTTGTAGGCGTACATGTTCTTTCCAATAATGTGGCCCCAACTATCGAAGTTATTGATGATGTGCTCGAAGGCGAAGATGCCCATCCACTCCTCGATATCGACCATGGTTTCAGTCAAGGACGTGTAAGGTTCCGGGCCGGGAGCGTTGAGAGCGTCGATTAGAGCGAAGAGGTTGGTGTAATTGTTGGCGGTGTCGTACGACCGTTTCAGCCAAGTCCAGCGGTAGCGTTCGGTTTTCTTCATGGTCCCGCCGTTGATGAGGTCGGGCGTGGTGAAGGGCTGCAACCGGGGCATCGGATCGGCGATCACGCTGCCGCTGTCGTTGAACTCGAAACCCCTGTCGATCTTGTAGAAATCGCCGTCGCTATCGTCGGGGAGCCATTGGCACAGGAAATCGCCGGCGGGCTGGAGCACCGCCTCGAACACGCCGCCTCGCTGCATGTCACTCACGCCATTGACGTAGAGTCTGATGAAGTGACGATGGCTGAAAGGCAGGCCGATCCGGTCGGCCAGCCAGTACGCCATCTGTTCCTGAATGGCCGTAGTCTCGCCGCCATGTCCGCCCGGCCAATCCAGAACCAGGTCTTGATTGCCCAGAAACGCGTCGTCAGAAGGAAACGTGATGCTGTATCCACAACGGTTGCCGGATGGGGTGGTAAAGCCCGGCGCGATGTATGGGCTTCCAGCGAACACCGCGCCAGCATTGTAGATCACCCGGTGGCTCCCCAGAACGAACGTCACGTCGTTGGCCGTGTTGTCTAAGTTGTGGCGCCCATCCCACGTGTTGAAAGTCTTGCCCGTCATCCAGAGCCGATAGACAGGAAGGTTCCCCGTCGGAATCGCTTCCCCGAACCGCACGAGGCACTCGCGCGCAGGAGCGTCCGCCGGGAACCGTGAACTGGCCGGCGCCGGCGCGGCGTCCGCGGCCTCGATGTAGAACGCAACGAGAGCGCCCGCGCCCAGGCCCGGGACTGTCGCGGTGAACTGCCCGTCCCGCGCTATTGCATCGCCCTCAGTGCCGTCGTCGCGCATGGGCAATTGGCCGGGCGTGCCGGTCGAATCGATGCGGTATTGCAGCAGCACGGACGCGACGCCGTCTGGGTCCTGAACACGTGCGGTGACGTGTACGGGCTCATTTGCGCCGGGGAGGACAGGGGCGTGAGTCACATCGAAAATGGCTGGAGGCATATTGGGGAGGGCGGAACCGTTCGGAGCGCCCGGTGTTCCGGGGGCAATGGGCAAGGCGAGGGTGGCGGCCGCTTCGAGCCCGTTGCCGCGCAGGCGAAGCAGGACGCCCGGATGACCGCGCAGCCAGCGGGCGCGGGCTCGCAGAGTGGCTATAGTGCCACTTGCCAGCGATGCGGTGAGTGGCGTGCGAACCCGGTTAACCTGGTTGTCCCCGCGATCGACAGCGCGAATGTGGTAACAACCTGAACCGGCAAAACCGCTCCCCGGTTCCGCGCTCGATTGAGACAGCGTGCCTTGAGCCGTCCAACCAGATGCCCCGGTATCGAAGGTTGAATTGGCGACCAGGTTCACCCCGCTTTCGGTGAGAACCTCGACGTTGTCGATCAGGCACTCGCCCGCGCCCTGCGGGAGCACTTGCAGTTGATTGGCGGTGGTGCTCAGGTTGTCCACAACACCGCGACGTTCAACGGTCGTCCAGGGCGCCTTGCTGGTTTCGTCGCTTGCTCCCCAGCTAGCCCCAAGCCGGTTGTCACTGCGCGGATCACGCAATTCGAGGCTGCTGCCGCCGCCATCGGCCCAACGCGGCCAAGCTCCGCCTTCGCCATACGTCAAATCCTGCACCACAACGTAGAGCACGTTGGTAATCCGTTGCGCGCCGTTGGTGGCAACGTCAAATACGGGCTTGGCCAGTTGGAGCCGCTCGCCCCCGTGGCTGAGACGGCCGTGGAAATCTCCGACGCAATTGGCCGCGGTCAGATTGGCGTAATCCCGACGAAGCCGTTCAGCGTTTCG
>JAXDCU010000452.1:0-17164 GCA_034677645.1 Verrucomicrobiia bacterium | reverse complement strand
TTCTGGCTGGCCAGTTTCGCCTTCCTGGTCTGCTTTGGATTGACCGTGACAATCTCACTCTCAACGGCGCGCACGAAGTCCGATGACCAGCTCAAAGGCCTGGTTTATTCCCTCACACCCAAACTTTACGACCAAGAGCAAGCATGGTACCGGCGGCCGGCTGTTCTTGGCATGGTGCTGATAAGTGCCTGTGTCATCCTCAACCTGATATTCTGGTAAACACGAAAGGAGTCTTGCCATGGGTCTCGATATTCGTTGGCCGATCGGACTGATGTTCACGCTCGTGGGCGCCCTGCTCGTTTTGTTCGGCTTGGCCACAAACACCAATGCCGAGTTGTACCGTCGCTCACTCGACATCAACATCAACCTGATCTGGGGGGTTGTGCTGCTGGTTTTCGGCGGGGCGATGCTTCTGCTCGCCCGCCGCTCGGAACGAAACAAGCCTTCGCCAACCGCCTCCGGCCAGCTACCTCAATGAATGGCGATTGCCACCTCGAACCAGCCCGCGGCCGCTGGGCCGCGCTCTGGGAGTGCCGATGTTCAACTGCACACGCATGAAGACCATGAACCGGTAGGCGTTCCACCGCGTCCTCGTTTGCTAGGTTCATTGCATGCTTATCCGGGTGTCACACCTGCTCAATAGGCATAGTGTGACGGCGTGGCTGACGATTCAGAAAGAGCAGTTCGGAAGAAGGCTCAGGTGTGACAACCGGATAAGCATTGTTCATTGAACGTGGTTCACCACGCCGCGCGATCTCCTCGGGCGCAACATGCCCGCAACAAAGCCGCAACCAGAACATGACAGGACACGCCACACGGCCCCTCTGGTCCGCGTGAGCATGGTTTGCCGTCGACTCGCCGGGTTGGTCGCCCATCCGCCGCCGCCTGGGACCCTCTTGCGGTTCTACCGGCCGGGCGACGAATCCGCCTGGAGTCGCATCCATCTCGATGCCGAACCTTACCATGCCATCACTTCAGACTTGTTCTGCTCAAGCTTTGGCGTTGACGAGGAGAAGCTGCGGCACCGCCAGCTCTATGCCTGCACCCAGGACGGCCTCGTGGTTGGCACCGCCACCGCGTGGTTTGACGACGACTACCACGGCGAAAGTTGGGGGCGCCTGCACTGGGTCGCCGTGATACGGGCATTTCAGGGCCGCGGTATCGGACAGGCACTGGCCTCCGCTGCGTGCCATCGGATGCTGACTCTGGGACACAACCGCGCTTACCTCACTACCCACTCTGTCCGCGTTCGGGCCATACGCTTCTATCTGCACTTGGGCTTTCAACCAGACATCCGGACGGAGGCCGATGCGCGCGTGTGGCAATCGGTGCTGCGAACGACGGCAGTCTCAACAGACGTCCAGATGCTGCATAGTCATTCCCCGAAACAATAGAGCGTGCCGTCTTCGCCGCCGATGATTATGCGGCCGCCTGCCACCGCTGGCGAAGCGGTCAGCGGCTGCCCAAGGTCCTGGCTCCAGAGTTCCTGGCCGTCCTTCAATGACACAAGGTACAACCGTCCGTCGTCGGAGCCGAACACCACCTTGTCCCGCGCCACAACAGGCGAGCTGTCCACCTTGGCTCTGGCCGTAAAAGTCCAGACAAGCTTGCCATCCGTCTTGTTCACGCAATGCACCCGCTTGTCGCGCCCACCGAATATCACGCGATCAGTCGTGATGGCTGGCGACGAAAAATACGGGAACTCCCGGTCCCGATACGCCCAGACCCTCTCGCCTTTGTCGATGTCGATGCAGAGGTACTCGTTTTCGTAGTGGCCGAAGTAAGCGCGGCCACCTTCGATTGCCGCGGACCCAGCGATGTATGCCCCGGCTTCAATTGCGCGCACCTGTTTCCCCTCAGCAAGCCCAACCACGTGCAGAATCGCATCGCATCCGCCGAAAACGGTCTTGCCGCCGGCGACGGCGGGGGCGCCGTTGATGAAATTACTGCTTTCATAGACCCAGTTGCTGTGGCCGGCGGCGGCATCCACGCAGTGCAGTTTAAAATCGTAGCTCCCGACCAGTATCCATGTCGCATCCCCCTTTGGGGACTTAACCCAGTTTGGCGCGCCAGGAATCTTGCCTTCGGTCTCATATTTCCACCTCAGCCGACCGCTGCTCGAGTCCAGCGCGTAGAGGCAATTGTCGTTTGACCCAACGTATACCGAGCCTTCGAGCACCAATGGCGACGACTCGACACTGTCGGCCGTCTTATGAGCCCAGAGTTTCACGCCCTTCACAAAATCGAGCGCGTAGACGTGGCCGTCGTCTGATCCCACAAACACTCTGCCATTGCTAACCGCCGCGGAAGACTTGATGGAGCCTTCCGTCTTGAACTGCCATAGCAGCGCGGGCTTTTCCGGCATGCCGCACTCGGCCACGCCCAATAGAGCCGGCCCGCCGCGGTACATCGGCCATATCGCATCTGTCGATGATTGCGAGGATTCGGCGCCTGAAGCCAATGCGCAGCAGAGAGCAACGGCAAAACCGAGGCCCGACGCCAGAATCCGCGATCGGGCTGGTCCCAATTCAGCCGTTGACAGGTCCCTCTTCTCTGTTAGCGTTGCCGGCTTTCGCTGCATTTGAAACAACCATTTATAGCGCAAGAAAGTCAGTTATGCCAAAAGCAAAAGTAACCAAGAAAAACAAGTACGTCTATTTCTTCGGCGGCGGCAAGGCCGACGGGAACGAATCAATGAAAAACCTCCTCGGAGGCAAGGGCGCGAACCTCGCCGAGATGGCCGGTCATCCGGACCTGCGCCTTCCGGTTCCGCCGGGCTTCACGATTACGACCGAGGTGTGCACGTTCTACTACGACCACAAGCGCACGTACCCAAAGGAACTCGAAGGTCAAGTGCTTGCCGCTCTGGCCAGGATCGAGGAGCTGCTCGGCAAGAAATTCGGCGACGTTAACAATCCGCTCCTTGTTTCCGTGCGTTCAGGCGCGCGCCGGTCAATGCCAGGCATGATGGAGACTGTCTTGAACGTCGGCCTGACCGAGCAGACCATCCGCGGTTTGGTTGCTCAGACTGGTGGCAACGAGCGTTTTGCCTACGACGCTTACCGCCGCCTGATCATGATGTACTCCGACGTTGTCATGGAGAAGGCGGCGGGGATCGAGCCCAAGGGCGGCAAAGGGATTCGCAAGACCCTTGACGAACACCTCGAAGCCCTCAAACACGCCAAGGGTTACGCCAGCGACACCGATCTGACAGTGGAGGACCTGAAGCAGCTTGTGGTTGATTTCAAGCAGAAGGTGTTGGCGGTGCTTGGAAAACCATTCCCGGACGATCCGATCGAGCAACTCTGGGGTGGGATTGGGGCGGTGTTCGCGAGCTGGATGGGAAGGCGGGCCATCGAGTATCGCCGCATCGAGAAAATACCCGATGAGTGGGGTACGGCGGTCAATGTGCAGTCAATGGTATTCGGCAACATGGGCGATGACTGCGCCACCGGCGTAGCGTTTAGCAGAAATCCTGCCACGGGCGAAAACAAGTTCTACGGCGAGTACCTGATTAACGCACAGGGCGAGGATGTAGTCGCCGGCATTCGCACGCCGGCGCCGATCAACGACGCCTCAGCCAACGACCAAAGCCGGCACTTGACTACTCTCGAGAAGTTCAGTCCCGTACTGTACCGGGAACTCGATAGCATGCGGCTCCGCTTGGAGAAGCACTACAAGGACATGCAGGACATCGAGTTCACCATCGAGAAAGGCAAGTTGTTCATGCTCCAGTGCCGCATCGGCAAACGCAACGGCACCGCGGCCGTTCGTATGGCGGTTGAGATGCACAAAGAACGACTGATCGACGCGGCCACCGCGATTAAGCGCGTTGCTCCGGCACAACTGGTGGAGCTTTTGCTGCCGATGCTCGACCCCAAGGCGGAGAAGAGCACGACGGCGATCGCCAAAGGGCTTCCGGCTGGTCCTGGCGGCGCGATCGGCCGCGCTGTTTTCACCGCCAAAGATGCCGTCGAATGGGCTGCCAGAGGCGAGAAGGTCGTCCTTGTCCGCGAAGAGACGTCTCCTGAAGACGTGGACGGCATGCACAAGGCTCAGGCCATTCTCACCAGCAAAGGCGGGATGACGTCTCACGCTGCGCTGGTCGCGCGCGGCTGGGGCAAGTGCTGCATCGTGGGATGCGCTGACATTGAGATCGCCGCGGACAACAAGTCATTCAAGACTCGCAAAGGCGAGGCGATACCTGAGGGTGGCTGGGTGAGCCTCAACGGCACAAGCGGTCTGGTCTATCGTGGTCAACTGCCGCTGGTGCCCGTCGATTTGGAACACAACCAGTCATACACCGACTTGATGAAGTTGGTGGACCGTGTCCGCGTCCTCAAGGTGCGGACGAACGCCGACACGCCAAAAGACTCCGCCCAGGCAATCAAGTTCGGCGCCGAAGGCATCGGGTTGTTCCGCACGGAGCACATGTTCTACGGCGAAGGCAGCGATAAACCGCTGTTCTTCCTTCGCAAGATGATCATGTCCAAAACCGAGGCGGAGCGTCGAAAGGCTTTGGACGAACTGTTCGCGTTCGTGAAGGGCGACGTGAAAGCCACGCTCGCTGTTATGGAGGGCCGCCCGGTTACGATCCGTCTTTTGGACCCGCCTCTTCACGAATTCGTGCCCCACAGCGAGGATAAACTGACTGAACTTGGCCAAGCCCTGAGCGTGGACATGCACGAGCTCAACAAGCGCGCGGAAAGCCTGCGCGAGAATAACCCCATGCTCGGCCATCGAGGTGTCCGTCTCGGTGTCACGTATCCGGAAATCACCGAGATGCAAGTTCGCGCCATCCTCGAGGCCGCCGCCGAGTTGATCAAGGAAGGCAAGAAAGCCAATCCCGAAATCATGGTTCCAGTCACTTGCGCGCGCGCTGAGCTGGACCATCAGAAGGTTATATTCGACCGCGTGCTGGCCGAGACCAAGAACAGGTTCGGGCTCAGGCGGCTTCCTTGCATGTACGGCACGATGATCGAGATTCCACGAGCCGCCCTGCAGGCCGACAACATGGCCGAGAGGGCTGAGTTCTTCAGCTTCGGAACAAATGACCTCACGCAAATGGGCTTTGGCTTCAGCCGCGACGATATCGGCGGTTTCCTCCCAGATTATCTTGCGTGCAAGCTGCTACCGGCCGACCCGTTCGCCACGATCGACCAGGACGGAATTGGGGAACTGATCAGGATCGGCATCCAGCGCGGCCGCAAGACTCGCCCGAACATCAAAATCGGCATCTGCGGCGAACACGGAGGCGACCCTGACAGCGTCAAGTTCTGCCACAAGGTCGGCATGAACTATGTCAGTTGCTCGCCGTTCCGCGTGCCAATCGCGCGCCTGGCCGCCGCTCACGCCGCGCTCGAAGACAAGCCCAAGGCGAAGAAGCGGGGGAAGAAGAAGTAGGTTTGTTCACTCACCGGGGCCGTCAGGATGCTGACGGCCCCTTTTTGACAACCCGACTCGACGGATTGGACTGGTCCGCGCAAAAAGTCGCTGGCGCAAGTGGTCGGCGCGCAAAGGGGAGGACTGTGGCCAAGTGGCGCGGATATCTTGGAACACAACCTGCTGTAGAGCCTGCCCTCACTTGCAGTCGCTTACGAACCCCAAAACCCACGAGCCAGCGAAGACAGGTTAGAGACGAGCTGGTCCACAAGGGACCCTGACGGGTCTTTATAAGATGGTGACGCAAACACAGCGCGAGACTGGTATTGCCGCTTTGGCCACGGGTCTCATCCGCGCCCAGAGCTGTAGCTCGGCGACACGTGCAGCGCTAAGAACCTGCCGATTGCGGGGCGTTGCGGGGATACGCAGTGAGCCCGTGAAACGCGTCGGAAGAAACTCGAGCGAGGTTTGTTTCCGCCCACCGCGGAGAACTGGCTTTTCCATTCGCATCTGTTAGTTATGACACTTAGGTTCGAGACTTCTTAGGAAGTGGCCCTGCACAAGCGGCTCAACGGGCGCAGTTGGAGGTTGACCGTCGGCGCCGCGATTGCCGACAGGCTTGATCCCGAACAGGAAGAATGGGGTCGAGATTATCGATTGTGTAGACTCGATCCCGTTACTTCATTCTGCCGGGTGCGCTCGCCGGCACGCCCGTCTATGTGTCCGAATGAGTGCGTTCGACGACCACGACGCCGAGGGCCTAATCGGAGTTGAACCTCAAGTAACCCTGGCTTTCCCGCAGCTCGCCGTTCGTGCGATTGGGGGCGGGGTTTTCCTTTCTGCCGAGCAATGACTCGAACGGCGTGTTGGCTTTGCCCTTTGTGAACGCCCGGCGGAAAGCGTCAAAGAACAGCAACGTCCAGTTTGCCTCCTCGAAATGTTGGCTGAACAGGGGCGACTTCATCTTCCGCTCGAAGTCCCGCTCGCGTTCTTCGGGAATAACCATTGTCTTGGGCGCGCCAGCGGGCAGGTTCGAGCCCCGCTGCAATGCGCTGGTCATCGCGGTGGTGCATTCCACCTCGAAGGCGCGGACGACTTCCTTGCCGCGGAACCAGAGTATGTCCATGTCGAGCACTGGCCGCAAATTGCTCACGCCCGCGATGGCTGCGGGTTTGACAGTAACCAACTCGCGTAACCTGACCGACTCGGCCAACCCCCCTGCCAGTTCGCGCTGCTCGCGCAGGCCGATCCAGATGTCGTAGCCGCGCTGCCGGCCGATCTGCGCCAGCATGGCGATCAATTCGCTGTGGTTGGTCAGCCGCAGCCGGATTTCGTCACGAAGCATCCACGCGCCACCGGCAACCTTGCGGCCATAGAGGTCCAGCGCCTCGCTGATGCTTGTGCTGTCGGAAGTCAACGAATTGGGGAACTCCCGCGCGACGGTGTCCCAGACTTCCGTGAAGCTCACGCGCCCTTTGTCATGCAAACAACGAAAGACCGTCGCCTCGACGCGCTCGGTCAGTGGCACGGCACCCAGGCGCGCCGCAAACGCCTTGTCGGCGAACCACCAGAGTTTCCCGGCAGCGCCGCCGAGCCTCGCGTCAACCAGCTCAAACTCGGTGCCGACGCTCTGCTCCAAGACGGTCTTCACGTCCAGGCCGGTTTGCAGAGTGCCGAACAAGCCGCGCTTGGCCAGCACTGGATCGACTTGGTTGATCAGTATGGTGTAAGGTGTTGGCTCGGCCCGCTCGGCTATGACCTTGCGGCACGTCTCGATGACTATGCGACGGAATCGCTCCTCGGTGATTTCCTCCATCTGCCGCGCGGGCAGCGCGGTCTTCGCGAAACGCAGGTAGAAGTCACCCTGGGCGCTGCCGAACGGCTGTAGCATTGCTTTGGCTGACACCTGGCCCAGTGGCTGGTGGTGGAGATGCTCGTAATCGAACCCGGCCTCGACGCCGCCGCGAACGGTGGCGTTGCGCACCTTGAATGTCGGGTTGTGGAACGTCAGCGTCAGATAGCGCTCCGGGCGGAGGACGCGGTGGAAGCCCTGGAAGCTGTTGTTGAGTAGGGCGTGATAAACCTCGAATGATTTCTTCTGCCTTTCGTTGCGAACGATTTCGTGTGCCACGAGCCGCTCGGTGTAGCAGAAGTCCTCCTTGAGCCATGCGTTCCACAGGAACGACAGTTCACCGTATTGCACAGAGGCGTCGTAAGGCGGATCAGTGAAGATGTAGTCCACGCACTCGTCCGGCATCCGTTTCATCAGTTCGATACAGTCGTCGGTCACTACAGCGATGTCGGCCTTGCCGTCGAGAACCTCGCGCCAATCGTCGGTCAGTTTCACGTCGCGCAGCAACTCGTTGGATTCGTTCTTGGCGTTGATGAGACCTTGGTGGCCAGTGACGGCGCTCTCGAACTTGTCCCAGACGTTCTGCTCCATGAACCGAGGCGCGGCCCAATAACTGTGCTGGGTCCATCCAGGCGAACTAAAGAAGGTGTAGTGGTTCGACGGAGCGGGATTGCCAACCGGCATCATCCGCGTGCAGAGATGCACCATCGACGTGAAAGCGCCCAGCAGGAACTTCCGCAGTTGCGGACTCGGCTCCGCTCGGATCGCGTCGAAAACCATCGCGACCGCCCGAAGACTCCGGCGCGCGAAGAGCTGATCCAGCGAATCGAAACTCTCCTTCTTCATGAAAGGCCGCCCCTGCTGATCGCCACTACTTCCTTGTGCCTCCTTGAATCGTGTGCCGTCGGGATAGTAGAGCCGGTTGTCAGGATACCAATCCTTGATCTTCTCTCGCTCCAGCTCGTCAAGCGCATCAAGGTCCTTCTTGCACGGCTTGCAGCCGCTTTCGCAGCGATGGCCGCACTGCGGACAGCCTTTGTAGCGGACCTCGACCAGCGTGTCGCCTTCGCGGATGAAGCAATCTGCCACGAGCGGCTCGCCGCACTTGAGGCAGTGGACCGTGTAAAGCTCTTCGATCGGCTTCTTTACCCGGTCGCGAACCCGCTCAAAGGCCTCGAGCAGCTTCAGCGTGTTCACAGGCCGCAGCGTCAACTCGGTGATCCGGCTGGCGGCGGGGTTGATGTCGCAGACTAATGCGCGGCGGTTGTTGCGCGCCGCCTCGATGGCCACCACGCCGCTCCCGGCAAACGGATCGAACACCACTTCGTGCTCGCGCGTATATGCCTTGATGTGCTCAGCGACGACGTTCCACGTCTTACGCGACCAATACTTGTGCCAGACGTACATCGCCGTGTGCGGCTCGGGCGGAATCTGACGGTTGATGTGGTCAAACGCCGGCGGGCGGATTCTGCCGATCTTGACAGTGGACAACTCGGCTTTCTTCATCAGGAGTCCCGGTCAATCTCTTTCAGCACCCGCTGACAGAACTCGAAAACCGCCGCCAATCGAACGGCGCGCACCGTCTTGATGCCACGTATGGCGGCAATCTCTTCGAGTGACTGGCCCATGAGACTGGCAAGCGTGCCGTACCTGTCGAGAAGGGCGCGCGCGGAGTCCAGCGCGGTGTAACCGCGTCCGCCGCTGCCGAGCAGAATCGCCATGATTTCGGCGTCGGAACAGTTGCCGGCGCCCTGTTCCACGAGTTTGCGACCCGGCTTCACGTGGCCATCAGACTCCGGAACGCAAACGCATGCAAGATGCAATCGCGGAGACCGGGACGGTCGACGGGGTGGTTACACGGCTCACCATCGGAAGAACCGGTATGGATCGTCCCACTCCTCCGGTTTGTCCAGGTAGAATCCCTCAAGCCACCGATCAGGTTCATCGACGGCCGGTGGGGTGGCGAAGCGCGTCAACAACGGCGTCGAGCTGCTCACGCCCAGGTTGCTCACAAGCCGACGCAGGAGGCAACTAACACGCCGGAATGTCCGTTTGAGTCCGTAGTTGTCTCGATACTCAAACTGCCAGGGGGCCATTTGGCAGAAAACCACACGGCCGTCTGACGCAAGCGCCAGAACGCCGTCGCCCACAACGCGGGCGCCCCCCGTCACCAGCGGCACCTGCCGAGGATCGCGGTTGTGAACATCCGCCGGACCAACACCGGCTAGGGGCGAGTCCCTCTTCTCAGCCCCGAAGCACGCGCTGATGTGTTCAGCAGATTTGATGGACACATTGAACGGAAGAAAGGCGTCGGCTTCCGCCTGGTCCAAAGCGATCGCCAACAGATGGCCGCCTTTGTCCAAGAACGATGCTATTGTCTCTCGATGTGGCGCCAAAGCCGCACCGCCTCCCGGCCCCACAATGAGCGCCTGTTCAGTTTTAAGGCCGGCTCCATCGTATGACTGGATGCTGAATCCGGCTTGCGCGAGATGGGCTTTACCGGATGGATCGCCGACGTAGAGGCCTTGTCGTTGCGGTTGAGGTTTCCAATCGCAGACATGTTGAATGATGTTTGCGGCCAGTATTCGAGCAGCCGGCTCTTCCTCGGTTCGACCTGTCACGTCCATCTGACAGAACATGACCATTCCATTGCCTTCGCGGTACTCGAGCAGAGGACTGAATTGCAGGCTGAATCCTCCATCGACAATCGGTAGAAAGTCGCCCCGCGCGGGTTTCTCGATTAGGACGGAGGCGACGTTGCCCTGGCAACCGCGGCGCCAGACGCGTGTCACCTCGATTCCGCACCAACTCACGGCCGGCGCGTGGTTGAATCTTGGACTCGGCTTGTACTTCAGCCGTGGCGGGAGGGTTGTCGCTTCGCCTCGCCAATCTCGCAAGTGCTCAGGTTCGAGTCCCGCCAGCGCGGGATGGTCAGACACACGCGGGAAGACGCGCCGCAATCCGTACTCGGCAGTGCGAAAACCGAGTCGCCGTTCCAGCGCCTCCGCTTTCTGCTCGAACACCAGCACGCGGAGTCCGTCGCGGACGCGTTTGATGTCCGGTGCCGGCCCATCGACAGCCAGAGCGCCCTTCCCGATCACCAGCACGTCATACTCTTCGAGGTCTGCTTGCGGCTCGACGGTTTGGAACTCGACACCTAGGCTCCGCAACAGGCCCGCTGTCTCGCCTTTTGGGTCGAACAGAGCGATTCTGGCTTCTGCGCGCGCACCCTCGCGGGCCGGCAAAATGTGTATTGCGATCTCATCCTCCTGTATCTCGCCAGTGGCGAACTTGACTCTGGCGGCAAGAATATAATCGCCGGGCGTCACTTGCATGGGGAGATCGAACCTCAACGGCATTCGGGATTGTTCGCCTGTTTGGACAACGAGGTTGGTTCGGCCTGTGATCGGCGGGGACAACCCAAGCGACCATGAACACTCGCAACTCACGGTCTCTCTGGAGTCGTTGATCACGATGATCTGTTTCTCGACCATCTCGCCCGGGGTGAATATGTGGTCCTTGCTAGTGAACCGGCTTTGCTTGCCACCAATCCAGGCTAACAAGGGCCCGTTGTTACGAATCAGTGCCTCGCCGCCACCGGTTGGGAACCAGTCTGACCGTTCGTAGGCGAGGTCCATCCGCTCGTAACGCTGCTCGATGTAATCGGGACTGAATCCAGGCCGCTGCAGGTTGTCCCAGTCAACAGGCAGTTCCACGCGGCGGTTGCGGTTCACTCCAGGCCGCGGGCGGTGGAGGACGTGATGCTCCCAGGGAGAAGTAACCGATACGCCCCACGTGCGGAAAGCGCGCCAGTTATCCCTGTAGTAGCGGGCGAACACAGGGTCGCGTTCGGGGAAATCGGTTGATCCCAACTGGTGTGGATAGTCCCAGCGGTGCCACGGTTTCCCGGCGCGGAACTGCCTTGCTTCCCAGCGCAGGTTGTCCTTCTCATTTTCGCTGATCTGGAAGGCGTCGTCGCCGAAGAACTGGACGTTCCATTCGGTCAGGCAGAACTCCCACGGCACGACCGCGCTGCCGAACTCTCTCTCACCTTTGTACCAGCCGCGGTACATCGCCCAGTCCCATGTGAAGGGCGCGCCGTACTCGCACAGGAAGAGCGGCTTCACCCCGTGCGTCGCCCAATGTTCAAACCAGTCCGAGAGTTCCTGCTCGGGCACGAAGTTTGGATAGAAATTGCTCGTGTGCATGGCGCCCAGATTGCCGCCGGCGTGGTGGTAGACAATTCTGCACGGGTCCAGAGACCTGATGATTTCCTCGGCCCTGAGAGCCTTCTTGGCGTTGTTCGACGACCACTGATCCCGTTCTTGATACAGCCCATCGATCCTATCCGGGTTCATGTCTTCGTTGTAGCCTGTAGCGTTGTGGCTGGTGGCATACATCACAACCGAAGGATGGTTTTGCGCAACCCGCGCGTAGAAAGCCGCGTGGCGGGCGTACCCGTTGCGCTCGTCCGCGTCTGGAGCTGACCAGTCATAATGGCTGAAGTGCGGCTGTGTCAGAGCAACCAACATTCCCACATCATCGGCCGCGCGCAGCACCTCCGAGAATCCAAGGTGCGCGCCTGGTTCACAGCCATAGTTGTGAGTGTAGACGAAGTTGATGCCAAAGGTCCGCAGACGTTCGAGACTCTCGCGCGCCGCGGCGTACGTTGCGGCAGACGCCCCTATCTGCGCGTTGTCCAGAGGAACCGCTGATAGGTGGATACGACTGCCATTGAGGCGGAAATCGCGACCATCAATCCACAACTCTCGAAAGCCGAATCGGATGGCGGGCAGCGCATCGAGGCCCCGACCGTGGCTGTCAGTCAGCGACACATCGAGTTCATAGGTGTTTCCCGGAGTGTGGATATCCCAGAGCCTGTCGGGCTTCCATTTCCGCCCAAAAGCAATGGCGCCCTGCCGGAGTTCTTCCGCCGTGAACTTGTCGCTTCCGAACTCGGTTTCGACGCGGATGCCATCTCTAATCCGCGCGACCATGGAATAGACTCGTCCCGGCTTGGTGTTTTCCAGTCGCGCCTTGACTGTGATTTCGCCTTTGCGCACAGAAGTATCCACGTCGGCGCAATTGATGCGCTCCTCCGCAGGAGTGCCCACCAGAAACACATCGCCACAAATGCCGCGTCGCTCAACGACGCCTTTCACTGTTCTAGCCGATGCGGTGTCGGTATAGGACAACATGACACCTTTCAGAGGCAGTGCGACCACGAGTAGCGACAGGGTGTACCGGCCTCCCAGCGCGCACGCCTCGTTCAAGTCCACTTCTCCAGCCGGGAACCGCATTTCTCCAACCTTGCGTCCGTCCACGAATACGACGGCGTATGAGTTCAAGTATTCAGTGCCTAATGAGATTCGCCTCCCAGCCCACGTGGGCGGTATGGTGATCTCGCGCTGGTACCAGGCCGCGTTCAGATCAGCCAGGTTCGTTCGGCTCCATTTCTCATGTGCGTAGACAGTCTGACTGTCTTTCTGCATGTAGCTGGTGATGCCAGGCCAACTGCCTGGGACCTTGAAGTAACCCCAAGCACCTCGCGGAACTGTTGCCTCGGCGGCGTCCGTGGCAGGCTGCCATCGCCAAAGGCCGTTTATGCAGACCCGTTCACGGGTAGAAGTGGACTCGCGCCAGGCCTTCGAAACATCCCAAACGGCTGAGACACCCGCTGGTAACGGGCATTCTTTCCGCTCCGTGGCAGCTTCACCGGACAAACTGACGCGTGCAAAGTAGGCTGCAGCCAGACAGAGGAAAACAGGCACATGCCACATCGCGCGTTTCATCCTAGAACACAATCCGGGGAGAACTCCACAGCGCTCGCCGGACCTGCCCGGCTTTACCAACGTAGAACCGCTATTTGACTTCCTCAGGCGCTGGTTCAGGAGAGTCGTCGGGCTGCTCCGCTGGTTGTTCTTCTTCGGCTTCTTCCTCTTCGGGCGCGCCGAACAACTTCATCGCGCCCGCGAAAAGGCCGGTGAACAAACCACCGCTAAGCAGAGTGTTGCGGAAAAACGCGATCGTCTCCGGATATCCCGCCGTGCCCCGAGTGAGCGCGATGATCCAGCCCGTGAAATCCTTAGTGTATTCGGGGTTGCCGAAAGGATTGAAGAACCATGCCGCGGTGTTGGTGATGAGATAGAAGAGAATGGCGCCAAGAACACCGCCGCCGAGCAAGGCCAACCATGAAGCGCGTGCCGTGAAACGCCGGCCCAGGCAGATAAGCACAACGTAAGCGGTGTAGTTCACAAGCATGTGGGGCTGGAAAGCGTCCACGTTCAGCGCCAGCCGGTAGTAGAGATTCAGCCCAAGATCGGTGATCGCCATCGTGGCAAGTGGCAGCCACCAGGCCATGCGGCCGGTCATGTAGACACCGCAGCAGAACAGTAGTCCGTAAACCGCGCTGAAGTTCTCTGGCAGCATCCCCGGTATCCGGGTCAGAGCGAACACCAGCATCAGAATGATCGGCAGCGCTTGCCTCGATTTCACTTTTGGGGATGATACTCGGCGGCGCCAAGGTTGCAAGCGCGAGACCAATCTGGGAATCCCGACCCTCGGACAGCCGCGGTGTTGTTCCTTGCTTCCGTTTCGAGGCAAACTGAGGTATTGAATCGCCATGAGCGGCGCGAGCGCGATCGGTAGTATCCCACGGACAATGACGGCGGTGGTGTACCGCGGCGCCAATGACTTGCGCGTGGAACAGGCGCCGGTCCCGCGTATTCGCTCGGACGAACTACTGGTACGGGTGGGTGTTTGCGGCGTGTGCCCGACCGATATTAAGAAGATTCTGCATGGGACTGTTCCGCCTCCGCGCGTCTTTGGCCACGAGACAGCTGGCGTGATTGTCCGCGTTGGGGCGCGCGTGCGCGGATTTAGCGTGGGCGAACGCGTGGCCATTCATCATCACGTGCCGTGCCAGCGATGTCATGCCTGCCGGCACGGGGCATTTGCCCAGTGCGACACTTACAAGCGCACGGGAGTCACAGCCGGCTTCACGCCAGCGGGGGGCGGCTACGCCGAGTACGTCCGGGTGATGCCGTTCGTTTTGCCTGGGGTGGTCCGCATTCCGGCGCGGAATTCACTTGTGGAAGGCGCCATGCTCGAACCTGTGAACACCGTGCTCAAGGCGGTGCGTCGCCTGACCCTGCAACCGGGTGACCATGTTCTGGTTGTTGGGCAAGGACCGATCGGACTCTTGTTCACCCGCCTGCTGACGCTTCAGGGAACCAAGGTCGGCGCCACTGACATGTTACCCGAACGACTTAGCTACTCCAGGACCTTTGGCGCGAGTCGGACGTGGCGCGGCGGCGCTCCAGAGTTCACGCGAGAGCTGGCGACGTGGACGGCCGGACGAGGCGTCGACGCGGCAGTGATAACCGTTCCGGTCGAGCGGCTGGTTTGCGAGGCGTTGTGCTGGGTGCGAGGAGGAGGTCAGATACTGGCGTTCGCCAACACGAAGCGTGGGGCATTGGCTGAGATTGACCTGGCCGCGATTTGCGTGGACGAGAAAGACCTTATTGGAAGCTATTCCTCGGACATCACGCTCCAGTCCGAGGCCGGGCGTCTTGTCTTCAGCCGAAGAGTGGACGTGCGTGGTCTTGTGACGCATCAATTCCCTCTGGTGGAAACTGCAACGGCAGTCGCGCTAGCGGCGCATCCGGGACCGGGCTCGCTCAAGGTATTCGTCAATCACGGACTCGAGTTGCCTGTGGCACCGGCAAGAAGAAGTTGATCCCAGCGGCGGCTGGAGGCGGGCCATGCGAGTCAGTGGACTGATCGGCCCGTCGAATCCCCTGTTGAAGACCTTGTTGTGAAAACCACTTGCGGAGTGGAGAAGCGCGGCGTACTCTGGATCGCGACGTTGCGGAAGCCAGCGCGAGATTCTTGCGCTGGCTTGCGTTTTCGGCGGGGTTGGTAGCTCAGCGGTAGAGCAGCGGCCTTTTAAGCCGTTGGTCCAGGGTTCGATCCCCTGCCAACCCACCAGTGGCCCTTGCGCACACGCGCTAGACAGATCACGGTCGAGGCGCGTGTCAAAGCCGCTAGCGTGCCCCGCCAAAGACGCAGTGCCGACACGTGAGTCGACCCTATCGTCTAGTGGTTAGGACACCACCCTTTCACGGTGGCGGCCCGGGTTCGAATCCCGGTAGGGTCGCCAAACTAGCCTGTCTTCCCGTAATGACGAGCAAAGGCGAGTTTGACTTCCGCGCGATTGAATCTGCTCGACTACTCAGATGTGCCAGTCATCCTCCCCCCCATTGTGTTTCTTTGCCGACGCAAGACACGATCGACCTTTGCCTCGTGGTTTGGCCTTCCGCGTGCCCGGTTGACGGTTCGCGGGTTGGGCTGGGCTTTTGCCGCGTTCGCTGGCTGCACACTCTGCGCCGGTTCGACTGACAAACCCCAGTTGCGCATTGTCCCTTCACCTGAATCGGGCTGGCCCCAGTGGAAAGGGGTGCGCCGCGACGGACGCAGCGGCGAGACAAACCTGCTTTCAAGCTGGCCTGCAGGCGGGCCACCTCTGCTCTGGAAGGCTGGCGACATTGGGCGCGGTTACTCGGCGCCGATCATAACTGGGGGGCGCGTCTACATCACCGGCGAGCGCGGAGACGAGTTGCGAGTGTTTGCCCTCGACTTCGATGGTCGTAGTGTTTGGGAATCGGGAAATGGCCGGTCATGGAAAGGACAATACCCAGGTGCGCGCGCGAGCTGCACTTTTAGCGCAGGCCGTTTGTATCACCTCAATGCCCACGGGCGCCTGGCCTGTCTCGATGCGTCCGACGGCCGCGAGGTTTGGGCGGTCGATGTGCTCGACCGGTTCGGCGGTAAGAACATCACGTGGGCGTTAAGCGAAAACGTCTTGGTTGACGGCGAACGCGTGATTGTGACGGCGGGTGGTAACAGCGCACTCATTGCGGCACTCGACAAACGCACGGGCGCAACCGTCTGGGCTAGCGAGCCGTTGACACTCGGACCGAGTGATGACCCGGCCATGCAGCGACTGGCCGAACCGACCGGCGAGGCTGACCAGGCCAGCTACGGCTCCCCAATTCTCGTGGAGTACGATGGCAGGCGTTTGATCGTGGGTTGCTCAATGCGGCACATGTTCGCGGTGGACGCGGATAACGGGCTGTTAGTTTGGACTTGGCCGCTGCCGACGCGTTACCTGGTGATCTCAGCAACGCCTTTGGTGGTCGGGGACAGTGTCTTCGTGACAGCGCCGGACACTGACGCCGGGGGGCTGTTTCGGCTCAAGCCGCTGGGTGACGGCCAGCAGGTCGAACGTGTGTGGGGCACCGAGTTCGACACCTGTCACGGCGGCTGGGCGATTGTTGGCGACATGATATTCGGCGCCTGGCATCGGGCTGGCAAAGGATGGGCGGCGATCGACACGGAAACCGGCGCCGTGCGTTGGCGCTGGAAGGACATGGCCAAGGGCTCGGTGATATGGGCGGCCGACAGACTCTACTGTCTGGCTGAAGATGGAGAAATGGCCCTCTTGAAAGCCGGGACGGACGGTGTCGATGTCAGGGGCCGTTTTCGGCTAGTCCAGGAGCGGGTAAACGACGCGTGGACGCACCCGGTGATTCTGCGTGGGCGCCTCTACATTC
The DNA here is from genome assembly GCA_034677645.1 of Verrucomicrobiia bacterium. Lineage (GTDB taxonomy): Bacteria > Verrucomicrobiota > Verrucomicrobiia > Limisphaerales > J093 > JAAYVR01. The sequence continues at coordinate 316 of JAXDCU010000452.1, read as the reverse complement.
GCTACCACGACGATCTCTTCTGCTACGATGTCCGGGGTCAAAGGTAGAGCGCGGTGCCGAATACACCGCGATCGGTGGGCTCAATAGCGGCTCTTGCCCGCGCAAGCGTCAACATGCTGTCCAGAGTCGAGCTTTGCATAATCAGCATACGGTGCTATACAAGGCGCGGTGGCTAAGCCCGACGACGGCATACGGACCGGGACGGCTGAACGAACGACAATGAGACGGGGCGCTGTGTGCTCGCACCGGGATGCCACGCTACAATCACAAGAACTCGACACATGAAACACGACTCTTCTCACCTGCGGATGATCGC
>JAXDCU010000451.1:0-3816 GCA_034677645.1 Verrucomicrobiia bacterium | reverse complement strand
CGAACGTCACCGTATTTGCGTTCATGACCACTAAGCGGTTACAGTGCCAGCGTTCTGTTTCTTGACGCTGCCCGGAGTTTGTCAACAGACTGGTCAATATGTTCAAGATGATCGGAGGCGACGGGGTCGAATACGGTCCCGTGTCGGCGGAACAGCTCTGGGAGTGGATCGCGGAATGCCGTGCCAACGGCCAGACCCTCGTGCAGCCCGAGGGCGGAACTGAATGGGTGCCGCTAGCCAAATTCACCGAGTTCGCTGATGCCCTGGCCGCGGCTAGCGGGGCCGCCGGCGCCGAGGTAGCCGGCCGTGAAATTGGAGTGTTGGCGGCGACACGGCTGGAACTCGATGCGGAACAAGATGCAGGCCAAGATACACTGAGAATCAGCGATTGCCTGGGACGCGCGTGGGCGTTGTTGGGGCGTCGTCTCGGGCTGGCTGTGGGAGGCGCGGCGCTTGTCTGGCTGATGCTGACCGCGGCGGCGATGGGCGGCTGTGTGGGCGGCTTAATCTCGCTGGTACTGTCAGGCCCTCTATACGGCGGGCTGACACTTCTATACTTGAACCTTATTCGAGAGCGACCGGCGTCACTGGCGAATTTGTTTTCCGGATTCGGCCCGGCTTTTGTTCCGCTGATGCTGGTATGGCTAGTGAGCACGGTGCTGAGCGAGCTGGGGATGGCGTTGTGCGTGCTCCCGGGTCTGTTCCTAAAAGTAATCTGGGTTTTTGGACTTGCGCTGGTTGCTGACAAGGGAATGGCTTTTTGGCCAGCGCTCGAACTCAGCCGACAGACGGTGACGCGGCGGTTCTTTCGGGTGGCGGGGCTGATGCTCCTGGCGTACTTGCCGCTGGTGGTCTTTCAGGCATACAGCTCTTACAGGACGGCACATTTTCTCCTCGATCATTTCGGTCCTCCAACCGCGTGGCAGTTTACCGATTTTCAGGGCAAGGTTGAAGAGTTCGTCAAGTTCGCAGCGGAGATGGGGTTGCAGCAACAGTTGGTGTTGTTGATCAATCTGCCCTTTGCCTGCGCGGCGGTGCTGTACGCATATGAGCACTTCTTTGGAAAGAGAAAGACCGAGAGCAGTGGATAAGCCAACGGCCTGGGCCTGCACGCTCGCCAACCTCGTTACCGTGCCTGGGCTGGGCTCGATTGTGTCGGGCCACAAGATTGGTTATCTCCAGGCTGGATTGTCGCTCCTTGGGTTCGCTTTGAGTATTATTGGTCTGATTGGTTTTGTTTCTGATTGGCGATCCAGCGGAGAATACCCGGAAGGATTCACTCCCAGCCTCTGGGTCGCCTTGGCTGGAGTGAGCGTTTTTCTCACGGCATGGTTCTGGGCGCTGGGAACGAGCGTCCGACTGCATTCTCAAGCAAGGGACACCTCGACAAACAAACGACCGGACCGCAGTCCGGATTCTGGGGATTGCTCCTTGTTCTCGTGAACGTGCATCGTGAGCTTGAACCGCCCGACTGAGCGACGCGGTCGCCGCATGCAGCGCGGCGGGGCGGAGGGGCTTCGATCCAACCTCGGTGATCCTCTCGACGGGAGGACCGTTCGGTTGCGGCTACGCCGCGCCGCGGCGGTGTGGCGTTGTGGCGTGGAATGAGCTTGACGCTGTCAACCGAGCTCCGGACGATATCGGATTGTCACCTCGGTCCATGCCGAGACAGATCGCATGCACACAAGAAGTCCAGCGCAAGACCCGCAATCCACCCCAGAAGGCATATTCAAGGGCGTGACGGCTTACCACTGGCTGGTAGTTGTCATTGCCTCATGTGGCTGGCTCTTCGACTGCATGGACCAGCGCCTGTTCACGCTTTCGCGCGAACCCGCCATCAAAGAACTTCTTGGCGCGGGCGCGGCGGACACGTTGGTAAAGTCTTGGGGAGGCTGGGCCACGGCGGCGCTCATGGTTGGGTGGGCGACGGGCGGCATCATGTTCGGCATGATGAGCGACCGCTGGGGGCGGGTGAAGACGATGGTGTTCACGCTGCTTGTGTATTCGGGTTTCACCGGGTTGTCGGGTCTCGCGCAATCGACAGTTGATTTTCTGATCTACAGGTTTCTGGTTGGGCTCGGGGTGGGCGGCATGTTCGGCGCGGCAACGACATTGGTGGCGGAGAGTGTGCCCGGGCAGTTTCGCTCGATCGCGCTGGGCTCCTTGCAGGCGCTTTCGGCTTTGGGCAACATTATTGGCTCGCTGCTCAGCACGCGCATACGGCCGGGCGAGGTAGATTTTCTGTTCGGTTTATCGGGGTGGCGGGTGATTTTCTTTGTGGGCGTGCTACCGGCTTTGTTGGTTGTGCCGATGATGCTGATTCTGCGGGAGCCTGCGAAGTGGAAGGAAGCCAAGGCACGGGCCAAGGCCGGCGGAGCGGGGTCGAGGCAAGTCGGCTCGATACCCGACCTGTTTGCGAATTCCGTCTGGCGGCGCAACACGCTGGTTGGAGTGTGCCTGGGACTGGCGGGCATGGCGGGCTTGTGGGGCATCGGTTTCTTCTCACCAGAGCTGATCTCGACCGCACTCAAAGGCGAACCGCAAAAGGTGGTCGACACGGTGCGCGGATACGGTATGGCCCTGCAGGACGTGGGGTCTTTTCTGGGAATGATGACCTTCACGCTGGTAGCGACGTTTGTGGGACGGCGGCTGGCGTTTCTGGGGGCGTTCATACTTTGCCTGGGCTCGACCGTGTTCGTCTTCAACAGCCTGCAATCCGGAACTGATGCTTATTGGATGCTGCCCCTGATGGGATTTGCCCAATTGTCGGTATTTGGCGGTTACTCGATCTATTTCCCGGAGCTTTTCCCCACGCGGTTGCGCGGGACTGGCGTGGGCTTCTGCTACAACACGGTCCGATACCTGGCCGCGGCTTTCCCTCCTTTTCTCATGTTTCTGAACAGCATGCTGGTGGAACACGGCGTTGCTGAGCCGTTCCGCAAGGCGGCCACGGTCATGTCGATCATCTTCGTGCTCGGCATCGTGGCCCTGCGGTGGGCGCCGGAGACGAAAGGCAAGCCGCTGCCCGAGGATTAGGCGGCCATGGTTACTGGCCAGTGGAAGATGCTGTCTTGGTGCGCCAGGGGCGGTGAGGCCGTCCCGCCACTCGTTGCCCTTATCGTCGACAGCCCATGGATTCCAGGTTATCTGGGCCTGTCGACCCTTGACTATCTGACGGTGCCCAGCGTGTGGCTTGAAGCTAACATCGCAATCGAACGCGAGTTTCCCGATGTGCTGTTTTTGCCTGGTTTCTGGGTCGAGATTGGCATGGCGGCTGAACCGAGCGCGTTCGGTTGCAGAGTCAGTTTTTTCCCGGATCGCACGCCCTTGGTGCACCCACTCCTGAGTGGGATCGAAGAGATCGATAGGCTTGCCGTGCCCGATCCGCGCAGGGACGGCTTTCTGCCGGTGGTCTTGAACTTCTACCGCCACTGCGAGCCGCGTGTGAATGACGCTGGCCATGTTATCAAGATTGTGGCCGCGCGGGGGCCGCTGACGGTGGCCACGCATCTGATGGGCGTGTCAAATTTTCTGTTGGGTTTGAAGCTCGAAGGCGCCGCCACGCACCGACTGCTGCGGACAACAACCACGCTAGTCAAAGACTGGCTGCACGCCCAAGCCGAGGCGCTGAAGGAAGTCGAGGGCGTGCTCGTGCTGGACGACATTGCCGGCATGATGTCAGCCAAAGACTACAGCGAGTTCGCGCACCCGTACTTGAAGGAGGTTTTCGATGCTTTTCCCGGGGCTCTGAAGATGTTCCACAACGACACTGACAACCCGGTTTCCTATCCGTTTCTCCGTGACCTGGGCATTGAT
>JAXDCU010000450.1:0-13569 GCA_034677645.1 Verrucomicrobiia bacterium | reverse complement strand
CGCCGATTTCTCATGTTCCCAGGAGAACTCCGCTCTCGCCCGCCGCCAGCCGGCCTGCCCCATGGCTCGGCGCTTTGCCGGGTCTCCAGCCAGCCGTGCCAGTCGTTCGCCCATGCCCATCGTGTCGCCCTCCTCGACCAGCAACCCAGTCACCCCTTCCTCAACCGCCTCCGGAATCCCAGCGTGACGAGTCGCGACGACCGGCAATCCTGCGGCCATCGCCTCGAGGATGGCCACCGGAAGCCCTTCTTCGTCGCCGGTCGCCGGGTCAACGATGCTGTGCTGGACGAACACATCCGCTTCCTTCATGAGCCGGGTGACACTCTCCGCCGGCTGTTGCCCGTGAAGTCGGATGGTTTCGGCGAGCCCAAAGGCCCGAACGAACTGCTCGGCTGCCGGGAGTAGGACGCCCGCACCGACGTAATCGAGCCGCAGCCGGGCATCGCGTTCTAGTGCTCGGCGGAAGGCGTCAAGCAGCAACACCGGGGCCTTCTTCGGGACCATGCGCCCAACCGCGAGGCAACGCACTCCGCGGCGTTCGAGTCGGACTGGAGCCTGCTCCGGAACATCCACCCCATACGGAACAACATGAACCTTCTCCTGCGGGAGACCAAGCTTGATTAGACGATCTCGGCTCAGGACGCTGATCGTGATAACTCCCGCAGCCTCCGCGTATGTCGTCCGATACGCCGCGCAGATGTCGGGCTCACGCAACCGCGCCGAGACGTCCCACCCATGGGCGTGCACCCAGAAAGGCAGACCGAGCCGCCGGATCAGGTTTCGAAACTGCAGCGAGAAATCCAAATATTCTCCCAGCACACAGCCCACACCGTGCCGGCGCAGAAACCGGCCGAGAGGCGCCTCCCAAAGCGGACTGCTTTCCAAACAGAGCCGACGACCCACACGCCGTAACACAGACGCGCGGCTATGGTGCTGCAGGCAGAACAAGGGGTTGCGCGACTCCCACGTTGCCGCAGCCCCGATTGCAACCGAACCCACTACGCACACGGTGCGGCCAGGCCACAGGTACTCCATGTGACGTCGGATAAAGGTCTCCGAGGCGGCACCCACCTGCGAACTGATGACGGCTAGCGATCCGTTCCGGCGCATGAGACCTGCTGTGTTCTCAGACCGCGGCCAGCGGACTGCCCTTCGTTGCAGTACCAGAGAGCCCGGTGATCATCGGGCAGCGGGCGAAATCCACCCGGCTTCGATCTCGCCTGGTCAGAAACCACACGAGAGGAGTCACCAGGCCCGACAGCAACCACCGCACGCGGGGCTGCAGCGGGCGTCGTCTGACCCAGAGCCCCAGCATTTGAGCCAGGCTCGCATCCCACCCGCCGAGAGCGGTTAGTGTGATCGCCTCAAATCCCGCCCGCCTGAGATGCCGCTCCAGCGAGTATGGCGTGTAGCGGTACTCGTCGTGAGGCACACAGTGCAGCGGCCACAGGAAGGGCACCGTTAGAAACAGCACCCCGGACGGACGCAGCACGCGGGCGATCTCCCGCATCGTGCTTTCAGGATCAGGACAATGCTCGAAGACCTCGGTGGCCATCGCCGAATCAAATGTGGCGTCAGGCAGCGGGATCACCTTGCCGTCCCACTCGACGTCCGGCTTGGCATAGCCGTTCCCGGGCAGGTCAAGTCCCAGGTAGCGCCTCACGGGACCCGCCGGTGCGATCAAGACGTCGCGATAGGGCATGTAACCGCGCCCGACGTCGAGGAGCGAGCCAGTCAACCGCGGCAGAGTCGCCAGAAGCGCCCGACGGATTGCCAGCCGTACACCGTAGATATCCAAGCGCGACGGGCGGCAGTGCGGGTCCAAAAACTCATGCGCGAGGCTGATCAAAATGCCTTCTGCAACAGGCCCCTGCCGAGGAGTCTCCGGGTCCCGCTCGCGACGCGGGCGAGCACGCTCGCCCGGCGACGGTCCTCGTGCGCAAGGCCAGGATTCACGGCAGGCAGCCGCACCCAGCGAGGCACGCTAACCACACCTTGGCCGGACCTGCTCCGAGCGGTCTCCCTCAACAGCTCCGCCCATTGATCAGCGCAGCGCTGATCCGAGTATTCGCGCTCGATCAAGGCTCGCGCCGCCCGCGACATCCGCGACCAAAGTGCCTGATCTTCCGCAAGCCGACGGACGGCACGGACGAAATCATCCCCTGGGTCCCGCACCAAAATCCCTGTCTCGCCGTCGCGGACCAACTCAGGCACGCCGCTGCGGATATCCAGGCAAACCGGCACGCACCCGCACGCCATCGCTTCCATCAACGCGATGGGCAAGCCCTCATAATCGGAAAGGAGCACGACAACATGACTCTTGAGCAGGTATTCCTTGATGCGCTCCGGTTCGATGCGGCCCATGAAACGCACTCTGTCCCCGAGCCGCTGCTCCGCAAGAATCCGCTCCACGCTCGACCGCGCCGGCCCGTCGCCGTACAGGCAGGCTTCGACTCCTGGAACCTCGCGCGCCGCCCGACAAAAGGCCTGCGCGACTTCCGTTACGCGTTTCTGAACCTCCACCATGCGCCCGACGTAAGCGATCCGGAGCCGTCCTCCGTTTCGCATGACGCCAACTGAGGGCACATGGACTCCGTAGGGGATACGTCGAACCTTCACCGCATCCGGCGACCGCTGTTGCAGGACTTCGGCAAGATACCGGGAAACGCAGACCAGGCAATTCACGCGTCGACCCAGTTCGCCAAACACAAACTCCTTCTGCAGTCCCCGGTAGAACGCATCGTCCGAATGCAGCACTCCCACGCTAGGGATGCCGGCTCGCCGCACCCAACGCACAGCGTGGTATGCGGGGACTGAGAGGTTGGGAACGAACACATCCGATGGCGTGCTCCGGAGTTGATCCAACACCCACTTCACCCCGTCCTCGGTGTAGCGCTGCAACGCCACACCCACATAGGGCACCCGCGCCCGCCGCAACGCCTCCGCCACGGCTCCGTTGGTGCTCCGGCCCGTGGTGGTAATCAACGCGCGAGCGTCCACCCCACGCTCCCGCAGCGCTGGCAGCAGCCAGGCTATCCAGGAGTATGGCCCCCCTACCGCCCCCGAGCGGTCGTGCGCGCAGAATACGACCCTCTCTCTTTTCACCTTCCTCCCTCACCCGTAACCTGATGGATAACTTCCACGGTCTCCGTGCACATCCGCTCCAACTCAAACATTGCCACGGCGCGCCGTTGCCCCTTGGCTCCGAGGTTGATACGCCGGCTGGTATCGCTTAGCAACCCCCGAATTGCTTCTGCAAACGCGACATCATCGCCGGCAGGTACCAGCACCCCCCCTTCCCCGGAGCCCACGCATTCACGGCATCCCGTGTTGTCTGAAGCCACGACAGGGATGCCGGCCATCATTGCCTCAATGATCCCGTTGGGCAGTGCCTCTCTGGCAGAACTGTAGACGCACAGGTCCACCGCTCCCCAAAGGCCGGATACATCCCGAACCTGGCCTGCAAAACGCACGACATCTCTGAGTCCGAGCTCGCCGCACAGAACCTCCAACTGCCGCCGCTGTCCTAGATCATCCCCAGCCAGGATCAGGACCGGCTCGGCCTCGCCCAAAGTCCAGGTATTTGTTACCCTACGCCAAGCGCGCAGCAGGGTGGCTTGATCTTTATGCCGGCTGAGGTTGGCCACCATGCAGGCCGCCAGACACTTTGGGTCCACCCCCAACGCCTCACGCCAGGCCACCCGGTCACGTTGGGGCGCATCCAGCACAACCCCGTTGTGGACAACTCGCGTTTTCTGACGGGGCACTCCGAAACTGCGCTGCAGAAACTCTGCTCCGGCCCGAGAGTTGGCAATGAACACAGGCGTGTTCTTCACGGCAAACCAGGTAAGCCGGCGTGGACATGAGCCGATCCCCAAGTCGCGCTGCTGCCAAATCACCCCTCGAGCACCGCAGAATCGCCACAGTGCACCGGCCACGACGTTCGGCCAGATCAGGTACGGAAGCACGACATGGGGTCGAAACCGCCGCAGCGCTCCGCTGAAACGCCACAGCTCCCGCAGCAACTTTAGGCGGCTACCGTGCCAGGTGAAGGGAACCACCCGCCAGGGAATACCCGCCTCGGCGCAAACGACGCTCGCCGGGCCCGGCCCAGCGAACCCCCACACCATAACGCCCGCCCGCTGCTGATGGAGGAGATGGCTGGCCAAGCGCAATGCTTGGCGCTCAGCGCCGCCCAAGGCGAAGTTGTTAAGGAGTAGCAGAACAGGCCGCCCAGTCAAGCCGCTTGACCTCGAGCTATTCAATCCTCTCCTCGGCCTCCAGTCCGCGAAGCCGAACCACGATCCTCGCAGGCGTTGGGTGCCGCAACATCCGGGTAACCACTCTTCCACTGTCCCCTTAACGGCGTCTCGACCGCAGCCAGAATGGGGCCATAGGCCACATCATGCATCATCAGGCGCAAGACGTGGGTGCGCCCGTTATCGCGCATTCGCTGTCGCGTCTCCTCGTTGGCAAGTTTATAGCGGCCTTTGTCGGGCAAGTCGTTTCCTTCCTGAAACCGCGCTGCTGGATCCGATCCCACCCGTGGGGGCTTGAAAGCGCGCGTCCCGCTCTTGAAGAACTGCCGCTGCAATTGATAGAAAACGCTCGGATTGAGCCCGTGCTCGTCGCACAGGTCCGAGATCGCCTTGCCTTCCATCAGATGTAGTCGGAGAATCGTGACCTTGTCGTGCCCCCGCTGAAATGCCGTTGTGTTCTGCCGCTCATTGCACCGCGCTTTTCTAGGGCATCAGTGCGTAAGCTCGAATCTCAAAGCGGCGTTTCCGTCTCAATCACAACAGAATAGCCCCAATAAAGGCCCCCCGCGCCAAAACCAATCCCTGCGGGAATAAGTGCAGACTAATCTGGATACAATCAAGGGTAACCGGCAGTTGATGGGGCTATTCTTGGCAACCGAGGAGTGCAGCCTATGCCAAGGACATGCCAACAAGGCCACGAGACCGGTATTCCGAAACAGCGGTCAAGGAGTCATACCAGGGACCTTACCGAGAATGCGCATCAAGCCGGAGCAAGTAATCGTCAATCTGAGCTCTTTCCGGCCACATTTGGCCGGCGACCCACTCTAGCTGGCCTCGTTCCTTATCGCCACGTAGTACCCAATGGCCGGGACACTGGTGGATTGCCCAACTGATGTAAGTATAACTGGCCTCCACCACTACGCATTGACCATCTCGGTAGAGTCCGTCGATCGCCACGCTTTGAGTTCGCAAGGCTTCGGCGGCCTGGAAAGCCAACCGGACAAAGCGTTGATCGATCGCACCTGGGTCATACTCAATGCGTCCACTTCCGCTGGCGCGAAAATCCCCAGGCCGGTTCAGACGCCGGAAAGCGAACGCACGCTCCCCAATTACTGTCACTCTCGTGTCGAACTGATTCCCGGGAAGGAACTCCTGGAAGAGGGTGTATCCCACATGCACCGGGTAACCCCGGTCTGGCACAATATCCTTGGTTCCTTTCACGATAGCGCGCGCCGCGGCGCGAATCCGGCTCTGCCAGGTCGAATACCGGTGTTCTCTTTTGTCCAGAGAGATTGCGACTCCAGAGAATAGTCGGTAGATCCATTCCCTCGCGTCTTTTGCGTCTGGGATCAACCTTACATTGACCGAACCGGAACCACTTGCCAGCTTGAGCACCAACGGATAGGGCGCTGTCTTGGCCCACGCCAGTGCGGCGGCGCAATCAAACCAGACCCAAGTTACCGGCGAAGGGATTCCAGCGGCCTCCAGCGCGTAGAATTGCGCGATCTTGTCATCGTAATGCCAGCAGGTCGCCTGATCCGGATACATCACCAAGCCCGCCTGGTACTCCAGTGCTGGCAGCAGTCGCCGCGCGATACGTTCCATCCCCCGGAGGTTCCCCCAGCGCCACATGAATCCCTGGCAACCAACCACGTCGCGGACAATACTCGGACGCTTGACGTCAACCCAACGGATCTGGTGACCGGCTTCCGTCAAGTAGCGAGCCCACCGACTCGATGAGGAATCCGACCCAGGTTCATGTCCTCGCCCAGTGTAATCGTCAGGGTTGATAGCAATGGTGCACGGCTTCATAGGACGCGATTGAATGTTCAGCCCTGTACACACTTACCCACGTAACCAGTCTCACTCGTCGGCTCTTGACGATTCATCCACCGTGAATCATCTGCGCTCTAACCGATACTATTAGCAAACAACCTTCATCGCCGGTTAACTCGGTTAATGACCCGTCGCACCAATGACGCTGTCCGGAGAGGTGGGTGATCGGCATTTGTGATTGGCGGATGGCTATATGAGTAAACCAGCACGCCATGCCGAAACCGAGCCACGTAGTCCGGCTCATCTGTACGCTGAAGCCATCCACGGTGCTTCGTGCCATACCGAGCGAGGCGTTCGTTCGAAGCCGACAGGCCAAAACTCAAGGTCTCGATCGGCACCGGCTGGGGTGGACACGACCCATCGAAGCGCATTGCTTGGATCCGTTCGAGCTTCAACTTACCAGCCGTACTTCCACCATGCATGTCCGGGGAAAACTCGACGCTCAGTGATTCTAGACTCGCCGCGGTCGGACGGACCACACCGCCTCGCGTTTCGCCGCTGGGCATGTAGTCCACAAAGGATACAGGCCCAAACACAAAGTTGCCAAGCCCGTAAAAGACCCAACGCCCTTGGTACTGCTCGTAAGATTGAATGGTGTGGGAATGGCATCCCACCACTGCGTCTGCTCCCCAATCAACGGCCAGCCTACCTAGTCGAACCTGGTCGGGAACGGGATCATGAACTCTTTCGCATCCCCAGTGCATGTACACAAGCACCACATCGCCACAGGATCGGGCCTCCGTGACCGCCTTGCGAAGCGTCTCAGTCCCCAGCGGAGCTACTCCTGGTCCAAGGTGCGTGGCTAGGTATTGCCCATTCGTCGTCGGACAGCACAAGGCAACGATAGCCAGCTGAACGCCGTCGCGCTGAACCACGAGCGGTCGCACGGCATCACGAATTGTCCGCCCGTAACCGACGGGGAGAATTCCCGAGGATGCAAGCCGGCTTACACTCTCTTCCGCCGCTCTGTGACCATAGTCGCCTAGGTGGTTATTCGCCACCACGCCAACGTCCAAGCCCCTCAGCAGTGGTAACGACTCGGGCTTGGCACGCAGGGTAGCCCAGGCAAATGGCCGTGGGCTTCCACCATCAGTGAAAGGGTGTTCCAAATTGGCCACCAGCAACGCCCCAGTGTCACAGCAGCTTCGCAACCCGTCCCACATATTTGCCGAGGATGCAGTGAACCGCTCCTCCGGTTCTCCCGCAAGACAAACATCTCCTGCAACGATAATACGCAAGCTGACTCTCCTTTAGGTAATCACAGATAATCAACAGGGTCCGGCCCCACCAGGACTGCGGGGCGCGAGCGATTGCTCGACAGCGTCCAAGATGGGACCATAAGCGACATCATAAGTCAGACTGCGTAGCACATGCGCCTTTCCGGCTTCGCTGACCTGCCGGCGCTGGTCCTCCCTCGCCAAGTAATAGCCAGCCTTGTCGGCCAGTTCGCCGGGCGTAGTGTACCATGCGACTGATACGCCATCCTGGAAGCCGGCAGCCTCGAGGTCGCGAGTCCACTGCGCGAGGACGAAGCCGCCACAAGCCAGCACCTCTGGAACGCGGGCACTCAAGGAGTTGATGTTCTTCTCCGGGTCCTCGATATGCACGACAATTTTGGCGGCATTGTATATCTTCGTCTTCTTCCTCCCGTAAACGGGTTCGCTGCTACAGCAGGACGTCAGCGCCCACGCGCGTGCCCAGCCTTGGGAGTCGCCCCAGATGCGAAGGCCCTTCTCGCGCAGCCCGTCCAACATCTCAGCACGGTGTCGGGAGTAGCCTCCAAGGAAGACGAAGTCGCTCCCATATCGCTGGCGATCCCAAGCAGACAGAGCAAGCGATGTGTGTTCCCGGGGCTCAGCGGCGCCACCAAATCCGAACACACGTGGACAGCGTCCATTTGAGGTGCCCTGGATCAGCGGTATGACATAGCTGTCATGAACAAGCACAAAGTCAGCGACTGAAACTGACTCGCTCACGTCCCGTTGCAGCAGATTGTTGTAGCCGAGGACAAAGCCGATTCGCACGCCGTGCCGCCGACGCAGATTGCGCATGAACTCTGGCGCCACAAACGTGGCCCCGAACAGGACGGCATCCGGACACAACCGTATGCAAGCTTCGTTGATCCTGGCCGCCAACACGCGCTGCTGCAGCACCCTGTCGCTCAAGGCGATGCTGTCCTCGACTGAGCCTCCGGCCTCGTTGGCAAAGCAGAGATCGTAGGGAAACAGGTGGACTTTGTGGCCACGCCGCTCCCATGCCTGCGCCGTGAACAGTGGGATATCAGTGGTTGCCGCGTCAAGCCAACAGACGTAGAGCAGGTTCATTTCGCACACGTCCACCTCAGGCCACGAACAACCGCTTCGCGCAGTCCCAGCCTGGCAATCCAGTACAGCAATCGAGCGACCCGCCTCCGCGCCGCCACGTGGCGCAGCAGCGCGCGAGGCGGCGCAAGCTGCAGGACGCGCCATCGCAGGCCGTAGGCCAGTGCCCAAGAGCCGTGTACCGAACCAGCCGCACGACAGAGCGGGGCGCAACGATCCACAGCCTGCACGAGATCCTCCAGGTAGGGAATCACGAGGAGGTCTTCCGCGCGGAATTCACCAGGTGGAGCGGCGAGCAACTCGGCGTTAGGAAGGACGGCTTGGAGTTCTTCTGCCACCTGGATGTTTGCCCACTCCTCGGCATGGGGAACGCAAAACACGCGTTGCGCCCCAGCCGCGCCTGCCCGCTCCAGCACGTAACGCACGTAGGCGCTCACCCCTTGCCCTTGCCTCCCGTCCGAGGAAACTCCTCCGCGAGCAGCGCGAACATCAGGACATCGCGGTACCCGCCATCGGCGAACACGTGTTGACGCAACCGCCCCTCTTCCACAAACCCCAGCCTCCGGTACAGAGCCACGGCGGGCTCGTTGTCCGCGAACACGTCGAGGGTGATGCGGTGCAGGTTCAGGTGATGGAACGCGTAGCGCAATGCCAGCTCGCACAACTCGCGCCCGTACCCGGCCCCGCGCAGTTCTCCGGCGGCAATGAGCACGCGCCCCAGCTCTGCCCGCCGGTTGCGCCAGTCGAGCTTCACCAGGGCAATCGTCCCCACCGGCCGCGGATCGTCGAGCGCCTCGGCCAGCCAGTACTTCTCGTCTGCCCGCTGCTGAAACGCCTCGAACCATCGGCGCTGGGCGGCGAGCGAGAGCGGTTCGTGCTCGTAGAAATGCGCGTACACGGCGGGGTCATTCCGCCAACAGACGAGCAGCGGCAGGTCCTCGGGCTCAATGGCCCTGAGGCGCAGACGGGAACCGATGATCATGGGATCGTGGCCAGTGCGGTGTGATTGCGGTCTTGCCGTCAACGGCCATCAGTGCCGATAGAAGCAACGGACGGCATCAATGATGGAGGTCACTTCCTGGTCCGTCAGATCAGGGTAGAGCGGCAGGGTGAGCATCCGCGGGAAGAGCCGCTCGGCCACGGGCAAGGCGGGGCGATTGCCATAACAGCGGTAGAAATGGATTGGCTTGTAATGCACGCCCGTGTTGATCCCCCGCTCCTTCAGGAACACGCTTAGTTCATCGCGGCGTTCCACCAACACTTCGCAGAGATGCCAGGACGATTGGAACGTGTCGTCGTCCTGGGGCGGCATTTGCACCGCCGGAAGGTCCCGGAAACCCTCCCGGTATTGCGCGACGATTTGGCGACGTCGCGCATTCCCGGCCTCCAGCTTACTGAGTTGAACGAGGCCAATCGCGGCATGCACGTCGTTGAGATGTGACTTCAGGCCAATCTCGTCCACCGAGTACTCCCACCAATAGGAGCGGTCAACGGCCGTTCGATCCCACGTGCCCTTGTCGATGCCCAGCCACCGCAGTCGCTTGGCCCGTTGAGCGAGTTCGGGATCGCGGACCGTCAACGCGCCCCCTTCGCCCATGGCGAGGTTCTTCACCGCATGGAAACTGAAGCAGCCAGCCGTTCCCAAACCTCCCACCGGCTGCCCCTTGTACCGGGCTCCGGCCGCGTGAGCGCAGTCCTCGACAACCGGGATGTTTCCGGCGACGGCTTTCACTTGGTCCATGTCCACCGGCCGCCCGCCGTAGTGCACCACGATGATGGCGCGTGTCCGCGAGGTGATCTTCCGCCCGAGGTCGTCCGGGTCAATGCACAGGGTGCGCTCGTCCACATCCGCGAACACCGGTGTTGCCAGGTTGTAGGCCACGCAGTGCGCCGTGGAGACGAACGTCACGGTTGGCACCACGACCTCGTCGCCATGGTTCACGCCGAGCAACCTCATCGCCATGTCCAGCGCGGCGGTACAGGAATTGAAGCCAACACAGTGCGGCACGCCACAGTACGCCGCGAACCGTTGCTCGAATTCCGCAGTTTTGGGTCCCAGACCCACCCACCCCGAGCGGATGGCCTCGCCCGCCGCCTCGATCTCCCGCTCGTCGTACCAGGGTTTGAATACTTGGATCATAGCTTTTCTTTCTCTACCATTGGTGTCAAACTCAGAAACCTCTCCGAGCAGGCTCAGGCAATGGGCGGGACCCAAGTCAGACGGAGTGCCGTATTGCTCAACCTGAGGTTTACTGCTGGCGTGCGCAGACACCGCTCGCACACGTCCTCACTGAAACCGCTATCCCCGAAGATCCTGTCAAAGCTGTATTGCTTCCCACAAGTGGCACACTGTCGTTCACCAGCAAGCGGTCGGCGCTGAACGTCGTACTCGTGCTGTGCATAGTGATAGTAATACCGCCTCTTCGCGTAGTAGGCAACCGCCTCCAGACGCTGGCAGTCCCGGCATATCGGAACGGTCCCGATCAATTCCGTCGCATTGAGTTGGCCACAAAGGAAACAATGCATCCTGGGCGCAAGCTTGACTGCTACGACAACGGCGAATGCCTTCAGGAAGTCAGTCCATCTGTATCCCTCTAACCTATCTAGCCACCGGAGTCGAGCCATTTCACGTGGAATCTCAGGATGCCATCGGCGGAGGATGTACTCATTGAATCGCAGATCACTTGCTATCGCTTCAACAACGCGGAACCCCACCCTGTTCAAAGCTTCTGCGAGGAGACGTGGGGGATATTCATACTGCCAGAACTTCCGCCTGCCAGCCGATCCCGAAGTGTCAATGTATGTTTCGGTCCGACCCCGCAGCCCATCTGCCAGCGCCCTGGCGGCTACCATGCAGGACGCCCCGGAAGCGCGCCATCGCCAACGCTTCAGGCTCCCCAAGGCAGACCGCGCGAGTCTGTAACATGCCTGTAATTGTGTGATTCGTCGAGCATAGCCTGGCGCTGGCGTCGTAACGACCGCGATCCCTCCCGGTCGCAGCACCCGGTGGGCCTCCGCCAATGGTCTCATCGGGCCTTCCTGAAAATGCTCGACGACGCCAAATGACAGGTACCCCGCGAGGGAGCAGTCGGGATAGGGCATCTGGGTCACATCACCGACACGGAATGGCACCGCAAGTCCCTTCGT
Source organism: Verrucomicrobiia bacterium (assembly GCA_034677645.1). GTDB lineage: Bacteria > Verrucomicrobiota > Verrucomicrobiia > Limisphaerales > J093 > JAAYVR01. The sequence continues at coordinate 2,006 of JAXDCU010000450.1, read as the reverse complement.
AATCTGCCAGTCACGTAGAGTATTTACAGTGTCGTCAGAAAACTCAAGGCCCTCAACATCGATCCCGAGTCGGTGGAGGTAGAAAACGTACTTTCCCAGACCACACCCCGCCTCGATAACCTTGCCGAATCGAGGTGCATATTTCACCACCCATGGCCGCAAGCACAAGCAGTCAATCTGACGGATCTCCGCGTCGGGTGTACGAACACCCCAGAACTTGACCCACGTGGATGTCTGCTGGCCCACGCTCTGAGCCCTGGATATCAGAGTTTCGTCCATTTGCCCGAAGGCACGGTCATAATGACCTCGTTTGCAGAAACACGCAATTTGCTATGCGCCACCGTGGACCGGCGGATCAGCCTTTACGTGGTCAGATGATAATGAGAGCCTACTTTCAAGAGCAGACCAACGATCCAAGGCCTAGACCCTCAAGCCTCATGGCGCTGTGTACTGGCCGCGAGGCAGGTCAAACCTGATTTCAGCTGATGGACCACGGCATCCAGACACTCGAACATCCGGTTGGGGACTCCCTTATCAAGATGCTCATCCCCGATATGCTCCTGGGGGTCAAACTTGGGGGGATAGGGTGGGAAGCTGATGAGTCGCAGGTTCTCTGGCACCTCCAGCTCGTGCGCTTTGTCAGAACTGGCCCCGTCCAAGATCATCAGGAGGAAATCACGCCCGTGAATCTGACTCATGTGGTGGAGGAATTCGCCCATGCGGGGAGTGTTCATCTCCCAGCAGATCCGCCAGTCCAGCGTTCCTTCGAGCGGGCTGACCGCGCTATACACGTACGGAACTCCCGAGCGTAACCGTCGAGCATCGTCGGTCGGTGGGGCCGAGGCACCCAGCAGCGCTTGCGGCGCGCGATGAGGCGCAAACGCGGCCCGTATTGGAGAGCAACCGGATCCGTCGTCTCCGGACGGCGGTCCGTTTCAACCGGGGCACCAATATTTGCGGCAGTCTCATTTCCAGACCGCTTCGGCCGACCGATCGCTCTCGGGTTGGCGGTTGTCCGGTGCCGCTTTGCGCCACCCTTGGTGGGCCAGTAGGCACCAGAGCACCCACGCGCCCCCCCGGCCATCCCAAGTGATGCGGCAATGCCAGGCGGATCGGTGAGAGCACGAGCAAGCCCAAGTTCTATGCTTGGTCCGCCCACGGCGCAAAGAACTGGTCTTCATCCTCCGGACTGAGCAAGTCCCGCTGACGCCCTCCCCAGCGAGGGTGTAGCGGCCGCGATTCGGAGAGAGCGCGGAAGCGGCGCTACAGCCGAGCCACGAAAGCTCGACTGACGCCAAGGACCGCCTCGGTTTGTTCCAGGGTGGCCCCCGTTGCCCTCGTCAGTAGCACCGCCCGAGCGGCGTGGAGCTAGTGGATGTTGGTGGCTGCGGCGAGAGTGTCCTACCCGCGCTTGACGAGCGCCACATCGGTACGTCGTGGTCTTGCCATGGCGTAAGCATGGCATTGTTAATCTCGTCCTACAAACACAATCAAATGAGTTGGGGCGGGGCGGAGGGGCATAAGCGCTAACTTAACATAATGCTTTCCCAGGAGTAGCGGCATAGCTGTGCGGTCCGACTTCGGCTCCGTTCCTTGAGGGCGGCGCGGATTTTGGGACCGTGCGCCACTAGTTGCCTTGGTAACAAGGGGCGGCTCAGGATGGCTATCACCGCATCGCGCGCTTCAATGAACTCGCGCCAATGGCTGGGCGGCAGGCAAGTGATATCCCCAGGGGAAAAAGAACTTCGCCTCTCGCATTAGTCGTTCAATGAGCAAGCCGCAAAGCAGTTTGCCTTGAATCCAGGCCCGGCACGATTGTGCATCATACTTGGGGAGGCAGCCCAGTCCCAGTAGACTCTTGAGATGTTTGAAGCGAAGCTCGATCTGCCAGCGAGCCCGGTACATTTCCAGAACTTCCTCCGTGCTCAATTCCTTGGGGCTGACCGTCGTAAAGACCATGATGAACTGAGCTAGTTTGATGGCCTCCTCGTTGAGTTGCTTTCCCT
>JAXDCU010000449.1:0-13005 GCA_034677645.1 Verrucomicrobiia bacterium | reverse complement strand
CAGGCCAACGCGTTTGTCGACGAGTGCCGCGCCGAACTGCGGGCTGAAGGAGTCGCGTTCGACGAGAATCTCCAGATCGGCGTCATGATCGAAATCCCGGCGGCGGTCCTGATCGCCAATGCGCTGGCAAAGCGCGTCAGCTTCTTCAGTATCGGCACGAACGATCTCATTCAGTACTCGCTTGCCGTGGACCGGATGAACCCGAAGATCGCTCACCTCTACGAGCCCACGCACCCGGCCGTCCTGCGCCTGATCAAGGCAACCGCCGATGCCGCCCACGCCAACCGCATCTGGGTGGGAGTCTGCGGCGAAATGGCCGCCGATCCCGTCCTGGTGCCCCTTTTGCTCGGATTGGGTGTCGATGAATTGAGCGCCGCTCCAACCCTCGTTCCAGCGATCAAATTCATGGTTCGCCACGTCAAACTCAGCGAAGCTCAGGAACTGGCCGGATTCGCCCTGCAAAGCGATCACGGCGTTGATGTGTTGGAGCGCGCCGAATCGCTCGCACAGAGAGTCGCGCCCGCGCTGCGGTTGAACGACGAAAGAACCAGATGATGAAAATGATCGTCCTCGCCGCTGGCTTCGCGACCCGGTTGCATCCGCTGACTATTGACCGCCCCAAACCACTCCTGCCAGTTGGACCGCGGGGCGGCTCTGACGGTAAACCTCTCATCGAGCACGTGCTCGACGCGGCTTTGCCAATCCCGGAGATAAACCAGGTCTATGTGGTGACGAATGCAAAGTTCATGGACCAATTCTGCGCCTGGCTGCGCGACTACGAAGACGACTGCCGCTGTGGAATCACAGTCGTCAACGATGGTGTGTTCAACGAGTCCGACAGGCTCGGCGCCGTGGGTGACCTCCAGTTCGTCATTGACAATCAACGCATCGACGATGACGTCGTGGTTATCGCCGGCGACAATCTGTTCACCGAACCGCTCACAGGCTTCGGTGACTTCTGTCGCCAGCGAAACGATCCGGTCGTCGGCGTTTATGACGTTGGCGATCCGGACAAAGTGAGGAAATACAGCGTGGTTCACACGGACGCCCAGGGCCGCATTACTTTCTTCGAGGAAAAGCCGGCCCAACCTGACAGCACTTTGGCCGCAATCGCCCTCTACTATTTTCCGCGCCGAGTTCTGCCGCGGATCGGCCAGTACTTGAGCGAGGGACGCAACCCCGACCACTCAGGCAGGTTCATTCAGTGGATTTACTCGATCGTGCCATGTTACACTTGGCAAGTGCCCGGCCTCTGGTTCGACATCGGCTCGCCCGAAACACTCGAGACGGCCCGCCGCCTCTTCGCCCACGACCCATAGCTCGGATGCCCATACGCCTTGGAGAATGTGACATCCGGGCTTGAGATTGGGAAAATTCCTTGTCAGCGGACGCGGATGTTTCTTAGCCTACGGCTTTATGCAAGTTTCTTTCTACGGACACGTCCGACAGTACCAGAACATCAAGGCGGAAATCGACGCCAACATGCACGAAGTGCTCATGAGCGGCCAGTACGTCATGGGGCCCATGCTCAAGCGATTCGAGGCAGACTTGGCAAAGTACCACGGCACCAAGTTCGCCGTTGGCGTGGGCAACGGCACCGACGCGATATGGCTGGCGCTGATGGCTCTTGGCATCGGGCCCGGCGATGAGGTCATTACTCACCCGAACACATTCTTTGCGACGGCCGAAGGCATCTGGATCGCGGGTGCCACAACGGTGTTCGTTGACTGTTGTCCCAAGACCAAATGCATCTGTCCCGCCAGAATCGAATCGGCGATCACGCCCAAAACCAAGGCGATCCTCCCAGTCCACCTCTACGGCCAATGCGCCGACATGAAGGCCATCTGGGAAATCGCCGCGCGACATAATCTGCGCGTGATCGAAGACAACGCCCAGGCCATCGGCGCCGCTGGTCCGGGTTTCCGGATTTGCGACAAGAGCGACGCCGCCACCACGAGCTTCATTATTCAGAAGAACCTTGGCACGTTCGGCGACAGCGGCGCGCTGGTCACTAATAATCCCGACATCGACGCCAAAGTCCGCAAGCTTCGCAACCACGGCTCGGATCGCCGTAACGTTCACAGCTACGGATTCAATAGCCGGCTCGACGATCTGCACGCCGGCATTCTCGCCGCGAAGCTCAGACACATAGATGCCTGGAACGATCAGCGCCGGCAGTGGGCCGCCAGATACTCCGCTGGCCTCAAATCCTGCAAGACGTTCGACCTGCCAGTCAACTTGGAGGGCTACCGCCACGTCTATCATCTCTACGTCATCGAGACTAAGAAACCAGAGTGGCGCGACATCTTGCTCGACTACCTTGTCAAGGCGGGCATCGACGCCAAAACGCACTACTCGATCGCCATCCATCAGCAAGCCGGTTACCCGTGGGGCAAAAGCGCCCGCATCGCCGGGCCGCTCACTAACGCTGAGGCCAACGCAGCCTGCTGTATCAGTCTCCCGATGTACCCGGAACTCCGCGCGGAGGAGGTGGACTACGTCATCGAGAAGATCACGGAATGGGATGCGCGCTTTGCGGCGCAGGCTCCAACCGGGAAAGGCCCCGCCCAGAGCGGGCCTGTCTGCCCAAGCTGTGCCAGCCTGTAGGTCGGCAAGCCGGCTGATCCAAATCCGCACGTTAACTCACGGCGAAGGTCACGAAGTGCGCGAAGGGCTGGGCACAACTGCGATGGGCATCCTATCTAATCTAGAGATGATGGAAATCGTATGGGCCCAACGCGCTTCCTTCGTGCTCTTGACCTCTTCGTGGTAAGTGCGGCGATCGGCAGGGTTCCCATCGTGAGGATCGGGGCGCTAGCCACTATCTTGCAGAATCCTCGCAGCCAGCGGAGATTCCCCGGCTTTGGAATCCTCTCGGTGTCAACACCTCGAGTTGCGCTGTCCTAATACCTCCCTCAGCCCAAGCGACGCGGTCGCCCCCTGGAGTTTAGAGGTTCTTGACCTGGACGCGAGGCGCGGCCAGGCACACCCGAGGGCGGGTGTGATCCCCAAACTAACTTTGCCACCGGGACAAGCCCCCGTGCTGTCAAACTATGGTCGGAATGGCCGCCGCGTGACGCTGCATCTGTTTCAAATGTCCAAACTCCAGCGGCGACGAAGTCGCCTCATACAGCGCGGCGCGAGAGAGGTGCTTCCGTGCAACACCAGCAGCCCTTTTGGCGTCGACGTTCGGATGCGGCTGCGCCGTGCTGTGTCACCGGAGAAAACCGGTGAGTGGGCTGGTCGCTGAAGCTGTGCTCTGAGCCATCGCAAGCCCAGACTCAAACGCGATGCGGCCAGCTTCAACCGCCGCCTTGAACGCGATTGCCATCCTGCACGGATCGCTCGCGACGGCAATGGCGGTGTTCACAAGCACGGCGTCCGCCCCAATTTCCATGGCCTCCGCGGCGTGGCTCGGCGCGCCCAGACCCGCGTCGACCACCACAGGCACCGTCGCTTGCTCGATGATAATGCCGATCTGATCGCGCGTCCGCAGACCGCGATTGGACCCTATGGGCGAACCCAGGGGCATCACCGTCGCCGCGCCCACTTCCTGCAACCGTTTCGCCAACACAGGATCAGCGTTGATGTAAGGCATCACCGTGAATCCCTCCTTCACCAGCTCCTCGGTTGCCGCAAGCGTTTCGATCGGATCAGGCAGCAGATAGCGCGGGTCCGGATGAATCTCGAGCTTGATCCAACGCGGCAAACCCGCCGCCGCCGCTAGCCGCGCCAACCGCACCGCTTCGGCCGCGTTCATCGCGCCGCTCGTGTTTGGCAACACCAAGTACCGACGCGGATCGACATAATCAAGTATGGTGGCGAACGGGTCCTTGCTCCCGCTCAAATCCGCTCGCCGCAAGGCTACCGTCACAATCTCGGTCCCGCTCGCGTCGAGCGCGTCCCGCATTGTCTCGGGTGACGCGAACTTGCCCGTGCCCAGAATTAGTCGCGAGCGGAACTGCCGTCCCGCAACCACCCACATTGCCGCATCGCTAGACATTGAACTAAACCCTAACTCCGCTCTGGTTGTCTGTCGAGGATCGTCACTGATTCACAATCCGAGCGGGCGCGTCGCACTTTCCCGCGGCCAGCACTTGTTATGTGGAGCGCTTGCGGCGCGCCCCCGCAGGCGCGGGGTAGCCCTCACCATCTGCAATCTTTTCTTGCTGGTAGGGCTGGATGTGCCTGCGCCGCGGTTGCGGCAGGCGGGGCGCGGCGGGCCGGCCAGCCAGCCAACTCAGCCCGCACTTTCAGAGCCGCGACCGTAAGGAAGCGGTCCCAAAGCAGGCACACCTAACTCCACAAAACGTGCCATCTTGCGCTGTCATCCTTAATCCTTTCACATACAACATGATACACAAGCCGCATCGCGTGGCCAGCGCCACACTCGAATTGTTTGTCACAGAAGTGAAAACCCCTGTCGCGGCGTTCAAAAAAAAACCAAAAAACTGTTGACACTACTATGGTGTTTTGAGACATTTACCGCGCACACGGTAACAACACAATAAACGATATGAGAACAACAACATTGCTTCTAACCGCTGCGCTTGGTGTGGCAACCGCCGCAACAACAATGGCGCAGGTTTATTCGGCGAACGTGGTCGGCTACGTCAACCAGGATTTGGTGAAGGGGTGGAACCTGGTCTGCAATCCTCTCGAAAACCAGGAAAACAACACGGTTGTTGGGCTGTATGGCAACAATCTGCCTCCTGGAACCACTATCTACAAGTGGGTGAACGACGGCACTGTCCCTGTGACTGGCTACGTGAGCACCATCTTTGTCATGGACGACTTCTGGATGCCGGATGATTTCACCCTGGTGCCTGGCGAGGGCGCATTCCTTCTTATCCCCTCTGACGCACCAGCGGACAAGTACACCATCACCTACGTCGGTGAGGTTCAGCAGAAGGCTGATAGCAATATGAAGGTCCAAGCTGGCTTCACAATGATCAGCTCGAAGGTTCCGCAGGCGGGCTTGATCACGACCGACTTAGGGTTCCCGGCCGCCGATGCCGACACGGTCTATACATACGCCGGCGGTTACCAGAACTCGATCTATCTGGGTGCTGCCGAGGCGTGGTTGCCTGAAGAGCCTACTATCCAAGTGGGTCAGGGCTTCTGGTCGCTAAAAGGTGCGGCAGCGGACTGGGTTCGCGACTTTGATGCTAACGCAGAGTAAATCCTGAACAAAGGATTGTCACTTAACCTAAACCCAAACAAAATCGAAAACGAAAAACCATAGTATGAAAAAAACACTAATAGTTGCCAGCCTCATCGCAGCCGTTGGGGCGATGGCTCAAGGGACAATTATTCCGGCGAACTTCTCCGCGGCAAGCGACCTGGGCCCAGCCGTGAACGTGCCGTTCACGGAAAAGGACACCGGTGCCAAGCTGTGGAACGCCTATCAGGCACAGCTCATGGTCGGCTTGACTGAGGGTAGTCTGGCTCCAGTCGGTGCGCCCGTCAAGTTCAGTGGGACGAAGTCTCCAGGAACTGGTTACTTCATTGGAAGCAAAATCGTAGTCGATCCTATCGCGCCTGGCACAGAAGTGAAAGCGCGTGTTGATGTGTTTCCTGTCGGGTTCGCCTCTTATGACGATGCCGTCGCGGCGGGCGAAAAGGTAGGGAAGTCGAATGTGCTCACGCTCACGCTCGGTGGCGTGGGAGCCCCTCCGACGCTGCCAACTAATCTTTACGGCCTCCAAGCCGTCGAAGTTGCGGTCATTCCTGAGCCCTCTGTGTTGGCTCTAGTTGGTCTGGGTGCGGCCGCCCTGTTGCTGCGCCGTCGCAAGTAAGCGATCGACCAGTTACAATATTCTTCGCGAGAAGGCCGCCTCCAAGCGGCCTTCTCTTTTTAGTGACACTCAACATTGACAAAGCCCAATCGGGCCGGTAGGTATTTCCAGCGTTTTCCGGCGCGTTCGTCTATCAGTTAGGACGCGGCCCTCTCAAGGCCGAAAGATGGGTGCGATTCCCATACGCGCTACCAAACTCGAGATGCGTTATTTCCAGATCATTTTCAACCCCGTGAGCGCCGCTGAGCTGGCACGCATGCCCAAGGAACTCCAGTTGACAATACTCGGCGAGTTCCGCGGCCTGCCCCAGGAAGTCCTCAGCACCGATCTGGAACGGTTCGGACGCCTCCGTCGGGGCGGCAAGACACTGCATCGGTTTCGGCTTGGTGACTACAGAGTCTACTTCGAGAAACACGATTTGGGTGTTGTTGTCCACCGCATCTTGGGCCGAAACACGCTCCGCGATTTCCAGTTCCGATCAAGCCTGCCGATGGCTGAGGACGAGGCTCTTCAAGACGATCCGCGGTTTTGGGAACTGATCGAGACTGCTCGCGCGTCCTCACGAGCCGGCTGAAGCCGCCTGAAGCCGTAACAATGCAGATGGACAAACCACTGAATACACTGATTACACGGAAAACACGGGAATTCAGGCATTCGGACTGGACGTCGCAAATCAAGAGAACGGTCATCGAACGGTGAGTCTTAAAACGCTTGGTCAGATGCAAGCAATTGGCTGCTCATCCGTGTGCTCCGAGTATTCCCTAGTTGTGCTACTGCATGGATATGGCTGAAGGCAGAACTCTGACCGGTCGCGAGCCGGACAACGTCGCGGACCATGCAGAGCGGCCGCCCGCCAGAGTGCCGCGTTTACGAGGTAAAGCAAGGTTCATGGGGAGCGCCCTGGTTTCTACGAGCACGCTCTGGGCCCATGAACCGTTTTGGAGCGTTTCTAGATCGCGGGCGGTCACTCCAGTTCTTCGCCCAGCTCGACGTTCCAGTAGGCCAAATCGACGAAGTGTTTCCAGCTTTCGTGGCACGGCAAACCGATGTTGACCTGAACGAAAGGCCGCCATTTCGGACGTTTGGGCTTTCGTATGAGATGCATTCCGGTTTCCTGAGGCGTCTGATTCGCCTTGCGCGTGTTGCACTCCACGCAGGAGCAGACAATGTTCTCCCATGAGGTCGGTCCACCTCTGTCGCGGGGGATGACATGGTCCAGGTTCAGGTCCTTTCGGTCAAACTGTCGGCCACAGTATTGGCACGTGTTCTTGTCTCGCTCGAAAATGTTGTGGCGAGTGACCTTCACTTCCTTCTTGGGCAGACGATCGAACATGACTAGCAGGATCACCTGTGGGATTCGGATGCGGAACGAGACGGTGCGAATGCAGGGGTCGCCATCGCATTGCCGCGAGAAATGGCGCCACTCGGTGAAGTTGTAAGTTTCGAACGAGCCCGCCCCGGACTCCAGCACCACCTGCGCGCGACCCTCAAACAGCAAAGTGAGCGCGCGCCGCGCCGTGCAGACGTTTACTGCCTGCCACAGGCGGTTCAACACTAGCACCGGCTGATTAAGAAACGCACTCACAACCGCGCACTCCATGTGCAGCCTATCACTCATCGATGAAAACTGTCAATTTCGCCGCGCCGTGTTGCCGTGATTTGGACAGTGGCGGGGGCGAGCGTCTGCGCGGCGTATCCGGTCTGGTGAGACGATGTACTCTTCTGCCAGTCCACGCGAGCATCGTACTCCCGTTACTTCTGCGCTCTCTGCGCCTCTGCGTGAGAAGTAAGGCGAGCCTCGCGCAGAGCCGCGGAGCGCGCAGAGGAGGGGGAATGTCAAGAACTGCCAGTCAGCACAGCGAGGCTTCTCCATGAACCGAAGGCAGTCCGCGGTAGGGCGAGGCTCCAGCCGAGCCGCTCACAGCCTGCGCAGCATACCCGGCCCGGCTCCGCGGGAGACTCGCCCTACCGGACGGTTCATGGCACCGAAGTGTGTTCACAGGAACAAGGAGACCTAAGAACCGTTCCCATTGGCATTTCGCACGCCCTCGCCCCACTGTCTGAATCACCGAGCAGAGCGCGCATGAAAACGGAATGGTGTTTACAGCAAAACGCAATGCGCGGACAATGCTACGCCCGTCGCGGGCACGTGGTGGAACTGGCAGACACGCGGGACTTAGGATCCCGTGGAGCAATCCGTGCAGGTTCAAATCCTGTCGTGCCCACCAACCTCCTTTCCTGGTTTGCGATTTCCCGGCTTTTCCCGTACGATGCGACACGTGCTCTGCCGGAAGCTCACACTTATCGGCGTTGGACTGCTGGGCGGTTCGCTCGGCATGGCCGTGCGCCAACGCCGGCTCGCCAGACTGGTTGAGGGTTATGTGCGCCGCGATGCGAGTGTGGTTGAGTGCCAAAACGCTGGCGCGGTGGACCGGGCAACGACCAATCTGCAAAAAGCGATCAACGGCGCTGACATGATTGTCTTGTGCACGCCCTTGGCGCAAATGCGCGGGCTTGTCGAAAGATGCGTGCCCGCATTAGCTCGCGGTGCTGTGATAACGGACGTTGGCAGTGTCAAGAACAACCTCGTGCAGGACCTGGAACGTATAGCGCAGCGGGCCGGCGCACGCTTTGTCGGAAGTCATCCGATGGCTGGCGCGGAGAAGATGGGTGTGGCGCACGCGGATGCCAACCTGTTCGCCGGAGCTATATGCGTTGTGACGCCGACTCTCGCGACATCTGCCGCGGCTTTGCGCCGCGTGAAGGCGCTCTGGCGCGGTGTGGGTGCTCGGACGATCGACATGCCTCCCAATCTCCATGATGAGTTGGTCAGCCGCTCAAGCCATCTGCCGCACATTGTGGCGGTGCAGCTCGTCCGCCAGGTGCTTGGGGCGGGGCGTCTCAGAAAGCAGGCGCTGCTGTGCGCCAATGGTTTCAGGGACGGCACGCGCATCGCATCAGGCTCGCCTGAGATGTGGCGTGACATCGCTCTGGCCAACCGCCGCCACCTGGCCAGCGCCATCGCCGAGTTCATCGCCGGGCTTCAAGAGGTCCAATCCGCCCTTCTCGAGTTCAATGAGGGTTTTGTTGAGTCGTTTCTGACCGGGGCAAAGGCGCGTCGAGACGCGTGGGATGCCCGGACCAATTCGCCCGAGTGACCCGATTGCCGCCGCGCATGGCCGCAAGCACAGCCGACCGCGAGAATCATGCCGTTGCCTGAACTAATCGAAATCAGACCGACTGGAAGACTGGTGCGGGCTCAGATTATAGTGCCAGGTTCGAAGAGCATCACAAACCGCGCTCTGGCATTGGCTGCTCTCGGAAAAGGGACGACGATACTGCGCGGAGCGCTTTGGAGCCAAGATACACAAGTGATGGTCGATGCCCTGCGCGCGCTCGGTATCGATGTGGGAATCGCTCAAGAGGCGACGGCAACTTCGAATCGCACCATCACTGTCCGTGGGTGTGGAGGTGACTTTCCGGCAGACAGGCTGAGGAAGGAGTGCATCGATCTTTACGTTGGCAATTCGGGAACGGCGGCGCGTTTCCTTGCCGCGCTTGTGTGCCTTGGTCGTGGGCGCTACCGCTTGCATGGAACAGAACGCATGCATGAAAGGCCGCAAGGAGGCCTTTTCCGTGCCTTGCGAAGTCTTGGCTATACAGTGGATTCCGCCAACGACAGGCTGCCCGCCGTTGTGAATGGCGGCGGGCCGCGCCCCGGCCATTGTCAGGTCAGTATCGAAGAAAGTTCCCAGTACGCTTCAGCGCTTCTGTTGGCCAGCGTCACTGGAGGATGGAACGTCGAGATTGTTGGCGAAAGTGGGGCGGAGGAAGCTGCGTATGTCGAGATGACGAGGCGGTTGTTAGCCTCATTTCCGCGGTCTGGGGGTGAGTTGACAATCGAGCCTGACGCTTCTGGCGGGAGCTGTTTCTGGGCGGCTGGCTGGCTGCTCGCGGTCGCTAATTCGTTTCGCCCGGAGGCTAACACCATCAAACGCGCCGCTGTTGCGATGACGGCTGACACTGCCCGGATGGTGACGGTCAAGGACTGGCCGACCAGCGGTTGGCAGATCGATGCCCGATTCCCAATGTGCCTGCCTTTGCCGCGAAGATTGTCCCGCGCCACTGACCTGGGCGACGGCATAATGACAGCAATCGTGCTCGCCGCCGACAAGGATAGCGGAGGCGTGTGGAAGCCCGACTCGGACCGCCCTGGATGGCTGGTCGCGGAAACCGGCTGTCGAGAACCGGTGCGTTTCAGCGACCTGGCACGGTTGCGGGTGCAGGAATGCGACCGTGTTGCCGCGCTCCGCCGGGAACTAACCAAGTGCGGTGGCGTGGTGGCCGAGACGGGCGACACGCTCGAGATTCACCCTGCCGCGCTGCGCGGGGCCGAGATCGAAACCTACGACGACCATCGCATAGCGATGTGTTTTGCAATTCTGGGATTGAAAGTCCACGGCATGAAAATCAAGAATCCGGCGTGCGTAAGAAAGACTTTCCCGGATTTCTTTGTGAAGATCGCACAGCCAGCGCCCGCGGGCCTGGGAGTCGTGGTGCTGGATGCGCGAACGGGGCGCAGGCTTGAGCTGGATGATCTGTTGGCGGACTGAATGGCCGTCGGTGGTGGATGTAATGACGTAACCCTACCGGCGGGATTTGATGTCAGTGTCAGTAATGGTAGTGCGAGGCTCCCGCCGAGCCGCGGACATGGAATTGCAGCTTTGTTGTAGTGAAAGAACCTGTTGTCATCGCCATCGACGGCACGAGCGCAAGTGGGAAGAGCACGAACGCGCGGCTTGTGGCCAAGGCGCTCGGTTTCGTCTATGTTGACACTGGCGCGATGTATCGAACGCTTGCTTGGCACTGCCTCGACCTCGGGATCGACGTGCGCGACCCGAAAGCCGTTGTGATCGCCTGTCGCCGGTGGAAGACCCGACTGGAATGCGTTGACAATGCCGTGCGGTTGCTCGTGGACGGATACTACCCTCAGAAGGAAATCCGCACCGCGGAAACGACGGCCGCTGCTCCCGCCGTCGCCGCCATTCCGAAAGTGAGGGAATGGATGAAGAAGACGCAGCGTGCTTGCGCCCGGTTTGGCAACCTCGTCATGGAGGGGCGAGACATTGGCTCGAACGTTTTTCCCGAGACGGAGTTCAAATTCTATCTCGACGCGTCTCTTGAAGAACGCACGCGCCGGCGTGTCGCCGATGGTGTCACTGAGAACATTGCGGCCCGCGATCGGCGCGACAGCCAGCGCGCCGCCGCGCCTCTGATGGTTCCCTTGGGCGCAACGGTGGTCAATAACTCCGGCCAAACGCCGCAGGACACGAGCAACCTGATTCTGACGGAAATCCACCGCCGACTCGCACTGAGGTCATGACCCTGATCTATCGCGTCGGGCAGCTTCTATTCAAAGCGGTTGGGTGTTTCTATTTCAGGTGGGAAGTCCGCGATCGCGAGCGCGTCCCAGCATTCGGCCCGGTCATCCTGGTCGCCAACCACGCTTCGTACCTCGACCCTCCGCTCATAGGGGCGGCGTTGAAGCGCGACATTCACTACCTGGCGCGGGCTTCGTTGTTCCGCCACCGGTTGTTCGGAGCTGTACTGCGGGCGGTTAATTGCGTTCCGGTTGACCGCGAGCGCGGGAGTCCGGCTGGCTTGAAAGGAATTCTGCAGCGGCTGCGCGCCGGTGGCGGAGTGCTGCTTTTCCCCGAAGGGACTCGCACATTCGACGGGCGACTGCAACCGGCCGAGGCGGGTGTGGGAATGCTAGTAATCAAGTCCACCTGCCCAGTGGTCCCCGTGCGACTTCTCGGAACCTACGAGGCCTACGGCAGGCACATCAAGTTTCCACGACCAAGGCGCGTCAGCATCAGATTTGGGCTTCCCCTCGATTTTGCATTGGTCCGCAAAGAAGCGGAGTCGCGCGCAAGAGCCGAGCTAAAGGAGTTGTACAAGCGCGTCGCCAACGAGGCAATGGAAGCCGTGGCCCGACTTGGAACTGACACTGACACCGGCGCGGTTCGATGACGAGCTACTAATCAGCGGCAAATGCTAATGCGCCGCTACGAAAAGACGGTTCGTATGTGGATTCCTTGTTTCTGCGAACACGCTTTGTGACATTGAACCGGAGGGTAGAACAAGACGGAGCGCGTCTTCAGTCGATGGGCTTCAACACGGAGGCGTGTTCCATGAGCCACGCCAAGTCTCGGTTGCCCTTAAGCCACAGAGTCCAGTGGTTTGGAATCCAGGGGACCTCGGCTTCCTTGGCCGTTGCGGGTTCGACCCAGCGATGTGTGGCGGCGTGCCCATCAGCGAAAGAGACCGTCCCGCTCCGGGCGTGCTGAGTGCCTGGTAGATGGTAGAAGTGACCACCTGATCCGATGCGTATCACGAAAGCCGAATAACAGATGTTGCCAGGAGAGACATCGAGAAACAGGAGTGTCTCGGACGTGTTGGAGATGGCCAGGTCGGCGGCTTTCTGGAATGTCCAGTACTTTGCATTGTTGAACGAAGGCAGCCAGTCAACCCAGCCGACGTAGGAGTTGAGAGAGTAATTGCGCAATCGTCGGTGCGGTTGCCCGTCTATGATGACACTTCCTCGATCGGCGGGGCACTTGTAGACACCAACTGATGGCAGATAAGGCGCAAATGCGGCAAGGTTCGGGTTTAGGATGTAGTCGGTATTCGTGAAAGCGCGTGGGTCCAGGTGCTCGTCGCCCACGATCCAAAGGCGGTTGCCAGCCAGCGTATTGGCTGAGCCGTACCCGTTTGGGGGGAGCGCGTCATTCTGTTCATCCGCGTAGAGCATTCCTGCCGTGGCAAGCTGGCGAAGATTGTTCAGGCACGTGACTTGGGAGGCCTTAGCCTTGGCGCGTCCGAGCGCAGGAAGTAGCAGTGCGGCGAGGATGGCAATGATGGCTATGGTCACCAGCAACTCCACAAGCGTGAAGGCGTCCGGGCCGGACTGGCCGACTTTGGGTCGCGCGAGGCTCGCCGTGTCATTGGTGTCGCGGTCACGCATGGTCAAGGGCAACGCTCAAGTCAACATACCACAACGTTGCCACGCGGGAAAGGTCGCTTGGGAACGCGCAATCTGATAGCACGAACTCAAAGACTTTTTGCTCTTGCCAGCACTTGGGTCGGCTTCTATATTCTCGAACAGATTATTGAGTTAAGTTATGACTGTGGCAGCGCCGCCACT
>JAXDCU010000448.1:0-5461 GCA_034677645.1 Verrucomicrobiia bacterium | reverse complement strand
GATACGCCGCCAGTTGATTCGTGAATCGCCCAGCGTTGGCCTCCGCGGCCATGACCGTTCCCACGCGATATGCTTCCGCCTCATTGGTGCGCTGCGCCGCCACACCCCGCGCTGTGAGCCTGTTGGTTGCCGCGTATGCTTGAGCGTAGAAATGTGTTGCTTCCTTGTCCTGAAGCGCTCCAACCACCCGCTCGAAATCGGGAGCCGCTTTCACCGGCGGGTGAATGCCGTGGAGACCCGCGAACACTACCTTCACGCCCAGCCGCAGATCGTCGGCTCGACTCTGAATCCGATTGCGCAGTTCTTCGGCCGCGGTCGTCCGGCCAGTCGTCATGATCTCGTCCAGGTCCACGCTCACCAGGTAACGCGTCACCTCGGCGTTGGCAATGCACTGCAGCAGCTTGGAGGCGTCCACGTGGTCGTAGGCAAACGCATGCAGGTCTTGTATCTGGTACTGAACCGGCATGTTGACAACCAACATGTTCACCGGAACGGCCTGCTCCCCAGCGATCAAGTTGGTATTGTGCTGCGTTCTGCTGGCAACCAGCATGTTTGACTCCTCCCTGGCATGGGACTTCGTCCACAGCACGACGCGTTCGTTCTCCGTGGCCATATCGTGTACGATGCCAACGGAGAATGTCTGGAGCTGGTCCGTGGCGTAACGGCGAACCCTGTCGATCGGCCAGGGCCACTTCAGGTGAGGTCCCGGATTCAGAAGGTCGCGCCCACACACTGGCCTGCCGAATCTCTCCAGAAGGGCTTGTTCACCCTGCTCGACGAACACGACGCAGGTCGAGAGCAGCAACAGACCGAGCTGGAACAGAATCAATGCTGGCAGGGCACGCTCGAGGAACTGGTAGAACCAAGTCTCGGACACCTTGAAACCGAACTGGTAGTCAAGCGCTTGAGCGGCCGTGGTGATGAGGCCGCCCGGCTGACTCAGCAGGCCCACGAGGCGACTCTCGTACAACGGATGCTCGGCTTGTCCTTTCACCCGCGGCCGGTAGATTTCAAGAACGAGAGTGATGAGGTTCTCACCCGCGACGACGGCCAACACAACAATCAGGACCCTGGCGGCGATCGTGTCCACATTCGGGTACCCCATCCATCCAGCCACTTCCACCAGGGCCGTCACGAGGCTCAACAAAGCTCCCAATAGCAGGTAAGCTGATTGTGGCCGCAACAACCGCTGCTTCTCTAGCCGCGCTAGAACGGCGGAGTACTTGCCGAACTGGAAGAAGACGAGCGCGAACAAACCGTTTAGCGCCATGGCGACGGTTGACTGCTGGGCGCCGGAAGGTCTGTCATCGGCTACGTAACGCCACAGCAAGTAGGCGGCGCCCAATTGCAGCAGGAACAAAACCACACTCAAGACTGGCACCACATATCGCTCAAACTGCTCCCGCGCCCTTCTCGCCGGGAATGTGTCCGGCGCCTGTTCCGTGAAAAGCGTCGCGCTAGTTGCCTTTCGCTTCAATTCGTCGACTTCGAAACGTTCGAGCCGCTCGCGGTCTTCAAGGCGCAACTGGAAATAGCTCAAGGCGGCCACAAGGAAACCGAGCCCGACAAACGCGCTGGTGACAATCCCCGTGGCCGAATTAGCGTAGAGGGCCGCGACGGCCTGTGCGACGCCCAGAAACAGCAGCAACAGCCAGTTGACCAAGCCTCTTCTTTGGACGCTTTGTTCCATGTTGTGATCAGGTCAGTTCGCGGTCTTCAAACAGGACCAAGGCCACGGCAAATGCGGCGCCCACGTAGCCGACCACGTAGCCAAAAGCCCGCGCGACATAGTTCCACGGTATCTTCTGCTGGTTGTCCAGCGCATCAGCCATCCAGAACAACTGCCAGTTCGGAGTTATGGTGTAAAGCACGCTGGCCCACCACTGTCCCAGGCCGGACCTCTCGCTGAAAAGGTAATCCGACATCAATCCCAGCACAAACACCGCGGTGCAGACGGCCAGTGTGGGTATCATTTCCAGCCTGGTGGAGCAGCAAAGAGCCACGCCAGCCAGAACCCAAAGCGCAAAGAGTATCAGGACCGTCGCAGGCACCAATCGCCAGTCGATGCCCTTGGCGAATGCCTGCGAACTGCCCTCCTTGTCAAAGCAGTTGATCAGGACGAACGTGAGCGTCCCGATAACAAGCAATCCAGCGATGGCATCGGCCACAAACGTTCTGTCTAAGAAGTAGTTCGCAAAAGCCGCGACTCCGTAGGCCAGCAGCACTCCGCCGACGTAAATCCAGAGCGCCAACTTGTCCGTGGAGCCGTAAGCATCGTAGGCCATGCGGCTGGAGAGTAGAACCGAGATCAGATTGAAGTAGGTCAGTACGCTCAGCGCTCCCGCCAGACCCAAATACTTGGCCAAGAGAAACTGCGCACGACTGACTGGCTTGGCCAGAACCGCCAAAGCAGTGCCGCTTCGGATTTCATGGGCCACTGACGCCGAGGCGCTCAACACCGCGCCCACCAGTCCTGATACCAGCGTCACCGCTAGCACGCTGTTCTTGACCATTTTCGGGTCGTCGCCAAAACCAAAATAAGGCACCACTGCCAGAAAAACTCCGAACACGCCGGACCCTGTCATCAAGAGCAGAAAGATCGGCTGCCTGACCAGCTCCATGAACGTGTTGCGGGCGATTGTGGTTACTTGTCCCATGCTGACGCACCCAAAACACCAATTTTACAGGCTCACAACTGATTTGCAAACCGTTAGTCAAGTGCCAGAAATAAGATGCCCAGGCACGAGGATGGAACTGTGCGTCTGCAGGCACAGAACTGTGTCTCCGAGAGCACAGGCATCGCTCCGGGCGCTGCACGAAATGCCAACCGCGGGACAACAACATGCCCCTGTGCTTGGATTGCCTGTGCTCAAGCGCCGTTTTCTCGCGCGATGCGCCGGGCCGCCAGTTTCCGCGCCAAACGAATCGCTGATGCCATGCTGCGCGGATTGGCCTTGTTTTGGCCGGCAATGTCGTATGCCGTGCCGTGGTCGGGCGAGGTCCGTATGAATGGCAGGCCAAGTGTCCAGTTCACGCCGGTATCGAATCCGATCATTTTGAGAGGCGCCAATCCTTGATCATGGTACATGGCTACGACGGCGTCGTAGTCGCCGCGATACGCATAGTGAAAAAGCGCGTCGGCCGCCAAAGGCCCTGTGACATCGCACCCGCGCGCTCGCAATGCTTCGATTGCCGGCCTGATGATGTCGATTTCTTCATGGCCGAGGTGACCGCCTTCGCCCGCATGTGGATTGAGACCACAAACCCCGACGCGCGCCGTCTTCAGGCCCAAGTCTGAGCAGGCTTGCGCGGCGCATTCGATCGCTTGCTCGACGCGCTCGCGATTCAGTGAATCCGCGACTCTACGGAGGGGCAAGTGGGTTGTTGCTAGCGCCACCCTCAGCGCGTGTCCACGGTCGTCCTGGCCAAGCAACATCATGACGGAGCGGCGCACTCCGGCGAGCTGGGCGAGAAGCTCCGTTTGACCCACGAATGGCATGCCAGCCCGAATGACGGATTCCTTGTTCAACGGCGCCGTGACTAACGCCGCCAACTCTCCATTCATGCAGCGCCGCGCACCGTCGCGAATCCAGCCGATCGCCGCCAGAGCCGCGGGCGCCGCCCCCGCCACAAGGCCGGCTGGGATCGGCTCCAGGAGAGGGTTCAGCACGCAGAATCGATCATTCGACGTGAACTCCGAGAAATCCTGGAGAGTCAAACCGACCGTCTTGTTGACTCGTCGAAGCTGCTCCGTGTCGCACAGAATCAGATAGCGCGTCTTGTCGCCCTTCGTGTCCTCGAGCGCGAGTGCTTTGAGGACCACTTCAGGGCCGATGCCGGTAATATCGCCTGCCGTTATGCCGATCCAGTCGGACATGGCGCGTTCGAGTGTCAGTCAGCGCTCCTACTTCTGCTTCACATCGTAACAGAGCAGTATGTCCTGGTCACGCAGATACAGTTTGCCGTTAGCTATGACCGGATGCGGCCAGGCTTCCTTGCCGCTATGGTCTGGCTGCTCGAACCGGCTTTTCTCTTTGTATCCCGCGGGCGTGGCCTCGATAAGCGCAACATTGCTCCGCTCCTTGTTCTCCTCGCGCAAATACAAATGGCCATCGGCGTACAAGACGGAGCCTTTGCCCATCTTCTCTTTCTCGACCCAGGCAACATTGCCGCTCTTGAGTTCCTGGCAGGTCCAGCCTTTGTCGTCGCAGTGGGCGTAAATGTGGCCCTCGACAAGCACCGCGCCGCCATGGTGGTTGACGATGGTCTTGGCGGCGTACGTTTGAGTCGCCTTGAATTCGCCCCCCTCTGAACTGATCTTGAACAGATTGCAGCCTGCTTTGTAGCCCGATGTCACGTAGACCTGGTCGCCCTCAATGACCGGCGTTGGGATGACCGCCACCGAACCTTTCCGTGCGGCGCGCCACAGCAACCTCCCATCGTCGATAGCCACCCCAGCCACGCTTTGCATGGTGAGCTGAATGCACTGGGACGCACCGCCGATCTTTGCTGGCATCAACGACGAGTACTGAGCGCCGTCGGTGAAGTTCTTGCTCCGCCAAATCACTTCGCCGTTAGTCTTGTTGAGGGCAACAATCGCGCCATTGCCTCCACCAGGAGTACACAGCAACATGGTTCCATCGACCAAAGGCGACTCGCTGTAGCCCCATTCGGGCACCGTCCCGCCGAAATCGGAGGTGAGCGACTTCCGCCACAGTTCCTTGCCGGTATCGACAGCGAGGCAGACGAGCTCTCCGTACTGTCCAATCGAGTAGAGCTTGTCGCCGTCGACTGTCGGCGTGCAACGCGGGCCCGCGAAGCCGCCCCACCCTGGCGCGCCGGCTTTTCCCAGTTTCGCCGACCATAATGGCTGGCCCTCCCCCTCGCTGTACGCCATCACGAAGTTCTCCGTGCCTTTGTCGCCCGCCGTGAATACGCGCCCCTTCGAGACTGACACGGTGACAATTCCGGCCCCGAGTCCTTTGGCTTTCCAAACCAAGGGCGGCCCCCCCGGTGGCCATGCGCGCAGCAAGCCCGTCTCGACCGACTTACCGTCGCGGTTGGGTCCACGCCACTGGGGCCAATCGTCAGCTTGAACTACCAAGCCAAAAAGAAAAAGACCCAGGCCCACGGCCAAACCGGCTGCTCCATTGACGCGTAAGATCGATTTCACGGGCAGCAAGTAGAATCGCTCCAGCTTTGATGTAAAGCCCAGAGTTGCGCCGCCACCCTGGGGGCTTCTCGCGGCCCGGCGTGGCCGGAACCAAAGTCGTGTTGCAGTCAAAGCTCTGGCTCATTCGCGAGTTGGTCCGTACAGTCAGGCAGCCCGGCTGCCAAACGCGGGCTGGGGGATCGCCTTTAGCGTTGTCAAGACTCACAACTCACGATATCAGTCGGTCAAAACTCTCTAGCCCGATGAGTACACAAACACAAACAAGCCCTCTCTCAGTCGCTTTGTTGG